>JBAPMW010001015.1:0-4818 GCA_049278815.1 Hyphomicrobiaceae bacterium | reverse complement strand
CCTCTGGACCGCGATGAAAGGTTTCCGAGCTACTGCATCTCTTCCCCCTTTCCTCGGCTTACCCTGACGCGACGTGCTTCTGACCCTGGCTGTGTGAAAACGTGTACAGAGCACAAATCACTAGAATCCTATTCCAACTCGCCATCGATCATGCAGCCTGTGGGCACATGGTAAGATAAATCGGGCTCTCCGGCGTTTTAAGTGGGTAGTCTGAGGTCCAATTTTCCGGCGATGAGGTAGGTTATGCGCTTCAAAGTCTCGCTGTTGCGATAGCCGCGGGCTTTGGCCTTGGCGGCCTGGACGAGGGAGTTGATGCCCTCGATGAGGCCGTTGCTGATGCGGCTGTCGAACCAGGCGAGGATGCCGTCGCGGTGCTTTTGCATGGTGCGTGCGACGGCCTTCATGGGCTCGAGCCGGGGGCGTCTTGCCCAGCCGATCCACCTGTCGAGGAAGAGCTCGCCCCATGCGCGGGATGGCTGGGCGTAGACGTCCTGGAAGGCAAGGCGCATGCGCCAGGCGCGCGCAGTCTTGAGGTTGGTGGAGGCGAGGGTGTCGAGGACGGCGCTCTGTCGCGCGGTCAGATTGGGCTCGTTTTTGGTCCAGACGTAGCGGGTGCCCTTGAGCTCCGGTCGGACCTTGACCTCGGCGCGGCGGACCTCGTCGATGGCGTCGCCGATCAGCTTCATGACGTGGAAGCGGTCGAAGGTGATCTCGGCCTCGGTGAGGTTCTCGGTGACGCCGGCGATGAAGGCTGGGCTCATGTCGATCGAGGCCTGCTTGATGCGCGAGGCATCGCCGCCGCGCTCCTCCAGGTGGTCGGCGAACTGGCGCACGGTATCGGCGCTGCGCCCGTCGGCCACGAACACGACGCGCCGGTCATTCATGTCGACCACCAGGGTAATGTAGTCGTGGCCGCGTTTGGCGGCGGTCTCGTCGATGGCCACGCGCTTGACGCCGGAGAGGTCCATGCGGGCGACGGCGGCATCGACGTAGTGGAAGATGACGCGCCACAGGCGCTTGTCCTCGATGCCGAGGAAGCGCGCTGCCACGGCGACCGGCATGTGCATGGCGAGCGCCATGGCCATGCCCTCGAACAGGAGCGTGAAGCCGGAGCCGGGCCGCGCCGTCCATGCGCAGCATGGCTCCGCCATGACGGCACGGTGACGAGACGAACGCCACATTTGGTGCAGGTGATGCGCGGCGTGCGCGCGGTCAGGAACGCCTGATGCTGGAAGAAGTCGAGGTGTCGCCAGGTCTTCTCGGTGGTGTCGTGCACGCGGCACCCGGCGGCCTTGCACTCCGGGCAGTCGAAGCGGGCGCCGGCCTTGAAGTCTAGCTTGATGTCGAGGCGCTTGTTGGCGGCGTCGAAGTCGGACGAGGCGACGAACCACGGCGAGGCGATGCCGAGGGCGAGTTGGAAGAGGTCATTGTCGCGCATGCGGCACCGGGGGGGCTGGGTCGATCCTGGCTCTCAGTGTGCCGCCGTGCCGTGCGGCCATCAAGGACAAGCCCTTCGGGTGGCGCTGAAACGCGCCATCCTTGACGGCCACCCGTCACGACGGCAATTGCTCTGCCATCAGGATCAAGCCGCACTCCGACCACTCAGCAAGCCCAAGTCCACCCACTCACTTCGCCGAGGAGGCATAAATCGAGATACGTGAGCCAGGCACCTGAAGTGTATGAACCGCGGTGTTTTGCTGGTTTTCTGGGGTTCTCCATCTGTAGCCTTCCATGACGCAAGGCTCGCCGCGAGGCAGCTGAACGGTTGGTCAGTGAGAACGTAATTCTACGCCGTCGTGGCGCGCCGACGTTTTCGCACGGCCAAGACCCGAAGCGGACCTCGGCTGAAGGGTCAGAGCGAACGAGTTTTCGCGGGCTGTCAACCACTGAGCGGACGCACGGCGGAGCACCGAAACCAGCTACCCGTCGCACTTCTTCGATGCCGACGAGCTGAAAACTGCCGGCGGGCCGGTGGACTACCTAACGGTATGGCTCGACCGGGGCAAAGACGAGGCCCTTGATGGCGGCCATAGGTAGTTTCCGAATCTGGATGTTGGTCAGCGAGCGCGCTTCCATGGGGAACCCGCTAGGCTCCCTCCCGGCGGGTCTACGGGATGCACTGGGTTCCCCCAAACCCTGCGCGCAGTGTCTTGTCCCCAGGACGCGACAATCCCCCGAGACCGGCTCCAGATCAGGCTGACTTGGAGTCAGTTTCCCTTTTCTTCGCCTGCGCAAGAATAAAGCAGAGGGGGGCACCGAGAACTTGGGAGTCTTGACCAACGAAGGGCCAGCAACAAGTGCCGAGAACAGCTCACGGTCAACTACGTAGTGCCAAGATGGCCAGGTCGAATGGGAATGCCGCTCCACTTCACCCGATCGGGGTCAGGCCCCCTAGCGACCGCAGCATCGAAAGGCACTGGATCAATGGAATTGTGCGTCGCGTCGAGCGTAAGGCGCATCTGTTCACCGAGGGCGACGCTAGGACTCATGTGTTCAAGGTCGCCTCCGGAGCTATTTGCCTCTACAAAGTGCTCGCCGATGGTCGTCGCCAAGTCATTGAGTTCGCACTTGAAGGGGACATGATCGGACTTTGCTCGGCACCAGTCGAAGCGTGCAATGCGCAAGCAATAGTTTCAACTCGTCTGAAGTGCCTTCCCTTCGCGGTCTTGCTGAAGGCGGCCAAGCGAGATACCAAGGTCGCACTGGGGCTCTATGAAGCTCTCTCCCGCGAGCTTGGCGCAATGCGTGAACACGTCCTATGCGTCGGGCAACGTGGCGCGACCGAACGGCTTGCGACCTTCTTCGTTATCCTTTCGCGGAGGAACGAGGAAAGGGGTTACGATCCAAAGACCATCAAGCTGCCCATGACACGTGCCGATATCGCGGATTTCCTGGGCCTTACGATTGAGACGGTGAGCCGGACGTTCTCCAAGCTAGGAAGGCGCGGTCTGATCCAGATCGATCAAATCACGACCATCCGCCTCAGGAATACTGGCGAGCTGGAGCGTCTTGCCGAAGGTAACGCAAGAGTCTGAATGCTGACTAACCAGGGCTCGCGTGACGATTCCTTAACCGGCAACTCACGCGCTACTCAGAACAACTGGGATGTCGGTTATGGATGTTTTCGTTGTCGGAGACCAGCATGAGCTACTATTTCAGCAAGACACTTCAGATGCCTTTCGTTCAAGCGATCCTGCACGTTACGGAGGCCTTGGCCGGCAAGGGTTTTGGCGTCCTGACGACGATCGATGTGCAGGCAACGATGAAGAAGAAGCTCGACATCGATTTCCGCCCCTACACTATCCTTGGCGCGTGCAATCCTGAGTTCGCGCACAAGGCCCTGCAAACCGAGGACATGATCGGCACGATGCTGCCCTGCAACGTGGTCGTCCAGGAAATTGGCAAGGGCCTAATGGAGGTCTCGACCGTCGATCCTGTAGCCTCGATGATGGCTGTCGGCAATCCAAGGTTGGCGTCTATCGCCGGCGAAGTCAGGGATCTCTTGAAACAGGTAGTTACCGACCTCTGAGTAAGCCTAGCGTGTCGATGATGGTGCCCGCAAGGACGGTTCCTTCGACGAGAAGGTCTTGCACGTCGTCTTCTTCAGGGGGATGCCCGAGGCCGCCGACGACGATGAGCGGACTGGCTCGCACTGGATACGCGGCTTCGTCCGAAGCTGGCGAAAGCGGAACTCGTTGTGCCGGCTCGTGTTCCGACAGGTTTTGGCACAGGGCCGAAGTCTTCGGCGCCGCAGCGATTCCGGCAAGAATCAGAGGGATTACCGCCGGGATCGATCACGAGTTCGCGATGTCGTCCGTTTGCTGGAGTTCTTCGGGAGCGCCGGTCAGCGTCGGCGACCGGGGAAAGATGACCCAAACTCCCGTCCTTGCCCGGCCCCACCTTACGCCATGTCACACCTATCCTTTAGTCAATGAGGAGATTGCGCACTCCACTAGCGTCTTCCTCCAATCTTTCCGGAATTGGCAACCCACCAAGAAAGCTGCCAGGTCTGACAAAGTGTCGGCTTGCTGTTTCTCGCCTCGCTCAATCAACATCTCACACTTGGCCTTTATTTGTCTTAATGTATCATCAACAAAAGCACGGATGACCCGTTCCAAAACACCTCCACCATTACTATCAGTTACCCATCCGCCCTCTTCGGTGTAGATGAATAGTTCCGTCCTTGCCGATGTCCTATGTACGAAAGTGCGGTGTTTCGCAAACACAGTAAAGTCTCTTGCTACATCCTGGCTGATATTCTCAACTGTACTTTGGTCCACATTCCTACTCCTTGCTGCTTTCAACGCTCCAGGAAGTTACCTCTGCTGGTCGCGCCGGGAAGCCCGGTGCATCCGCCGCCGCCTGCGATCTACGGTCTTCGGGCTCTTGAGCGCGAAGAAGGTGAGCGGCAAGGGGTACATCTCGCACGCTGCACGCTTCGACGACAAGGTGCAGCGGATGGGGCCGGCCCCTATGAGGAGTTCCACCTCATCGGCGTGGCGATCGCAAACGCGTCATCGTGCGGAAGACGACCCGACGGTGAGTAGCGGGCAGCGGCGAGTTCCCGGCAATGCGTCGAGAACGCGCCGCTCAACGCGGACGGCCGACGACAACGCGGTTGACGTGGATCAAGGTCGCGCTGCCACGGGTTAGTATGTTGGCGGGCGATTCGACGGGCGCCGGTTCGCAAGGGGTCCCGCCCCACATCGCGACGGCGCCAGACTGAGGCGCTGATGCCCGCTCTGCGCTGATCGCGGGAGCACAGCGCGTTCCCTACTTTGAGAAAGTGGAAAGGAGACCACAATGCGTTTTCAGCTT
>JBAPMW010001014.1:0-13143 GCA_049278815.1 Hyphomicrobiaceae bacterium | reverse complement strand
CTCTTGCGGGGAGAGGGTTAGGGTGAGGGGCAGCCACAGGGGAAATGCTCTCCACGAGGGGCCTTCGAGAAAGCTCAAGTCGGAGCGGCGCGCAGACCTGCCGTTGATAGGCTGGAGTCCTTTGCTGCCTCTCACCCCATCCCTCTCCCCGTCGCCCTCGGGATCATCTGACGAGGTGACCCTTGTGGCTGGCCGAGGGCGGCGGGGAGAGGGAGGGATACCTCACGAGCGCAGGAACCCGACCACGTCCTTGACCTGGTCCATGATCGGCTTCGCTATGGCGCGGGCACGCCGGGCGCCGTCTGCCAGGATGCGGTCGATCTCGGCCGGGTCGGCGAGCAGCCGCTGCATCTCGGCATTGACTGGGCCTACGCGGGAGACAGCCACCTCGGCGAGGGACTTCTTGAACGTCGAGAACTGCGCGCCGCCGTATTCCTTCAGGACGCCCGCTTTCGTGGTCCCGGCGAGTGCGGCGTAGATGCCGACCAGATTGTCGGCCTCGGGCCGCTCCTCCAGGCCCGCCTGCTCGCTGGGAAGCGGCGCGGGGTCGGTCTTGGCCTTCTGGATCTTCCTGGCGATGGTGTCGGCGTCGTCGGTCATGTTGATGCGCGACAGATCGGAGGGGTCCGACTTCGACATCTTCCTGGTGCCGTCGCGCAGGCTCATCACGCGCATCGCCGGACCCAGGATGACGGGCTCAGGCTGCGGGAAGAAGATGCCGTCCTCGATGCCCACCCTGCGAATGGACTCCACGAAGTCGTTGTTGAACTTCTGGGCGATGTCGCGGGCCAGCTCCAGGTGCTGCTTCTGGTCGTCGCCGACCGGCACGTGGGTGGCGCGGTAGGCCAGGATGTCGGCGGCCATCAGCACGGGATAGGCGTAGAGGCCCACCGAGGCGCTCTCGCGGTCCTTGCCCGCCTTCTCCTTGAACTGGGTCATGCGGTTGAGCCAGCCGAGCCGCGCCACGCAGCTGAGGACCCACGCCAGCTCCGCATGCTCTGCCACCTGGCTTTGATTGAACAGGATGCTCTTCCTGGGATCGATTCCCGCCGCGATATAGGCGGCCGTCACCGAGCGAATCTGGTCGATGAGATCCACAGGGTCCTGCCAGAGCGTGATGGCATGCATGTCCACCACGCAGAAGATGCACTCGTGCGTCCTCTGCATCTCGACCCACTGCACCATGGCGCCCAGGTAGTTGCCAAGGTGCAGGTTGCCGGTCGGCTGCATGCCGGAGAAGACGCGCGGTTGAAACGCCATTTCGTGTGGTCCCTCGAACGCGGGCGCGTTATGGCGCGGAAGGGGCGGGAGCGCAACCCTTGGCACGGCTGAGGCAGCTTACCAAGGTATGCCCTCCGAAGAGCAGCAGCTGCACTCACAGTGAACGTGAGGGCTGGCTGAATGCCTACTCCTTCTCCAGCAGCGGCTTGTTGGCTTTGAGACGCTTCTTGGCCTCCACGATGCTGTCGGCCACCGGCATCCTCTCCGGCATCACGCCACCGAAATGCGGAACAGATTCGCCGCACCCTCCGCCGCAGTCATGTGGTCAAGTATCCTCTGATTTTTGGTGAGCTTTTTCAGTCGATGAATGCCGTCCTCATCTAGCCCGTTGTAGAGTCCGCGATACCCTGCATTGTGCAGCTCCGCGTACTCCCATCCTTTGCAGCCGGCTTTTTTTTCCTTCTCCTGCCAGATCCCGGTTCCGTGCAGTGATCTCTCCACGGATGTGCACACGCATTTCGTATTCGCGGACCTGCCCGATAATCCTGTCGAGGATATCGTTTGCCAGACTGATATCGGCCGCGCGGTAGCGAAGGAAAATCTCGCGCATCTCAACGGCCAGGGCGGGCTCCAGATACTCGGCATAGTCAAGCGCGAGGACTGGATGCGCGAACGTTCGGCTCCCGCGGCCCTTGCCGGTCGTGCGGTAGGTCTCCCGTGCGCTGGCTCCGGAATGGTGTAAATTTTCCACCATTCTATCATTCAGCGCCGCCTCAAGAGCGGTAGCTCGCGTGCTGCGACGCCAGTCAACGGGCCTTCGGTTCTCCGGTCCGCCGGCAAGCGTCCAAAGATCGTTCAGGCAGACGTTG
Organism: Hyphomicrobiaceae bacterium; assembly: GCA_049278815.1. Taxonomy (GTDB): domain Bacteria; phylum Pseudomonadota; class Alphaproteobacteria; order Rhizobiales; family Hyphomicrobiaceae; genus AWTP1-13. Next base: position 11,053 of record JBAPMW010001014.1, on the reverse strand, counting down.
CCATGCTCGTCCTCCCGCACGCTCACGCCACGCAGTACAAGCAACGGAGCATTGTCTCGGCTGGTGGTCATGGCCGACTCACATTGAGGTTTGAACTGAATGATACCCAATGTACCCGTTTTGTACCAGCCATGCTAGTGAGCGATCCACAATCAGCTTGCAGGGGAATTTAGGAGCATTCAGCAATCACGGCGCCCGGCCCCGCCGCAGCAACAGCGCGCGCAGCTGCCGTAGCTCCACGGCGCCCGTGGCCAGGCAGGTCATCCCATAGACCGCGAGCCCCGCACCCACCACCGCAGCCAGCGCCACCACGCGCGACAGGATGCCGGACGCCGCGAACATGTCAGCCAGATACGCCGACATCAGCCACACCACCGCGCCCATGACGATGCTGCTCGCCACGATGGCGCGGATGGCCGACTTGAGGCGGGCGTCGTGCACGAGGTCGCCGCGCCGGATCAGCGTGCCGTGGAGAAGGGCGGCATTGAGCCACCCCCCCAGCGTCGTGGCGACCGCGATGCCCAGATGCGGCATCAGGCCCTGCCAGCGGAACAGGAAGAACAGGCCGATCGAGCCCAGTGTGTTGGCCGACAGGCTGATGACGGCATAGCGCATCGGCGTGGCGGTGTCCTCGCGCGCGAAATAAGCCGGGGAGAGCACCTTGATCAACACGAACGCAGGCAGGCCGAGGGCGAAGATCGCCAGCGCATAGGCCGTGGGCGCCACGTCGGCCACCGTGAAGGCGCCGCGCTGGAAAAGAGTCTGCACGATGGGCGTGGGCACCACGGCGAGCGCCACCGCCGCCGGCACGGTCAGCAGCATGGAGAACTCGAAGGCGCGGTTCTGGCTGTCCATCACCGCGGCGTCGTTGCCCGCACGCAGGTGGCGCGAGACATCCGGCAGCAGCACCACGCCGATGGCGATGCCGACCAGGGCGAGCGGCAGCTCGTAGACGCGGTCGGCGTAATAGAGGTGCGATACGGCGCCGTTTTGCATCGAGGCAATCACGGTGCCGATGGCGATGTTGATCTGCGTCACGCCGCCGGCAATCACGCCGGGGATCCCCAGCGTGATCAGCCGGCGCACCCCCTCGGTCATGCGCGGCCAGCGCAGGCGCAGGCTGAGGCCGTTGCGGCGGGCACCGTCGATGAGGAGCACGAGCTGGAGGATGCCGGCGGCGAACACGCCCCAGGCCTGGATCACGCCGGCCATGGGCTCGTCGCTGAGGCCCATCGCCATGGCGGTCAGCGTGGCCACCATCATGGTGAGGTTGAGGACGATGGAGACGGCCGAGCTCTCCACGAACTTGCCGATCGAGTTGAGCACCCCCGACAGAAGCGCCACCACCGACATGCAGATGAGATAGGGCATGGTGATGCGCGTCAGCAGCACCGCGAGGTCGAACTTCTCCGGACTCGCGTTGAACCCAGGCGCCAGGCCGAGCATCAGGAACGGCATGGCGATCTCGGCGATGGCCGTCAGCAGGATCAGGACGAGCACGAGCCCTGCCAGCGCCTCCTCGGCGAACTTGCGTGCCGCCTCGCGGCCATCGCCCTCCAGCCGCTTGGCGAACAGCGGGATGAACGCCGAGTTGAACGCCCCCTCGCCGAACAGGCGCCGGAAAAGATTGGGGAAGCGGAAGGCCACGAAGAACGCGTCGGCCACCGCGCCGGAGCCGAGCGTGGCCGCGATCAGGATGTCGCGGGCAAAGCCCAGCACGCGGCTGACCATGGTCAAGCCGCCGACGGTGGCGAAGGCGCGGTAGAGCTTCATGGAGCCTGCCGTATCCCGCCGGATGGCCAAGAGCAAGGCACGCCCATGCAGGTCCTGGCAGGTCCTGGCGCGCCCGATGCAACACCGGCGCGGTTTTTCGCCCCGGTGGGGCGGTTTCGCCCCAGCGGCTGTTCGCAGCAACAGGCAAGTGTGCCAGATTGTCCCCAGGCCGGGCTGCAGCGAACGGGGTGAGCGGCGATGTTTCCAATCGGCGACGACAACACGGCGCGCCGGTCGCTGCCGGTGGTCACCTACGCCCTCATCGCCGCCAACGTGCTGTTCTTCCTCGTCGAGCTGAGTGGCGGCCAGGCCTTCATCCAGCAGTGGGCCTTCATCCCGCGCCGCTTCACCGATGACCCGGCCGGCGCGGCGCCCACCATCTTCACCGCCATGTTCATGCATGCCGGCTGGCTGCATCTCGGCGGCAACATGCTCTACCTGTGGATCTTCGGCGACAACATCGAGGACCGCTTCGGGTCGGCGAAGTTCCTCATCTTCTACTTGGTGTGCGGCCTCGCTGCCACGTTCGCCCAGTACTACGTCTCGCCCGGCTCCCGCATCCCCAACGTCGGCGCCTCCGGCGCCATCGCCGGCATCCTCGGCAGCTACCTCCTGCTCTTCCCCCACGCCCGCGTGCGCGTGCTGCTCTACAACCGGATCGTCCACATGCCGGCCATCGCCGTGCTCGGCTTCTGGATCGTGCTGCAGATCTTCGCCGGCGCGGGCGCCCTCTTCGCCACCGCTCAGAGCGAGGATGTCGGCGGCGTGGCCTACATGGCGCATGTGGGCGGCTTCGTGGCGGGGTTCCTGCTCACGCTGCTGCTGCGGAGCACCGAGCCGCGGGAGGGGCGGTGAGGCGCGGCGGTCAACTAAGTTGGGTCAAGGCCGCGTGCTCTCCGCCGATGCATGGCCGCCGCGGCGGCTCGCCTACACCGGCCGGCCTGTCTACTGAGGTACGCTCCGGCGGCGGGACTTCCAGAGCACGATGGCTCCGAGCGTAAGGCCGAGCGTCGGGCCGACCCAATGCCTGTAGAAGAGCCAGGTGTCACGGCTGAGCCAGATTGCGGTCGCCGCGCTGAGCAGCGACTGGCCCGCCGTCGCCATCGCCGATCCCCACGAGAAGCGTCGCGGGTCGAGATCCATGAAGGTGAGGTACTGGGCCGTTCGCTTGCCGATGTACCTGCCCCCGAGCATTGCATCGATTGCGAGCAGGGCCGCCGTAATCATGCCAAGGACGCTCGACTTGAGCATGATGGCAAGCTCGTTGTCGACGAGCCAGGCGAAGGCCGCCGACAACAGGAGCATGAGGACTCCAAGCGCAGAGAAACCGCCGGTGAGGTTGAGCTTGCGGGAGAAGACCCGCTCTGCGCTCCAGTCCGCCAGCATCAGCAGCAGCACGACCGCCGCACCCAGGATGGCAACGTCGCGCAGGCTCATGTATCCGGCGGCGACGTACAGCAGCACGCTGACACAGATGTCGGCCGCGATCGCCGGATAGAGCTCCTTGCTCCTCTCGGCCTGACGCTTGCCTTCCTCCGAGCTGCCAAAGCTTGCGATCTTCTGGATCGATTTCAGCGCGGCGAACGGCTCGGGATGGGACCGGTACATTACGGCACCGTCGTGGGCGACCTCGAGGCCGTAGGAGTAGAGATTGCGAGGACCGGTCCGGAAGGTGAGCCGGCCGCCCGACGCGCCTTCGACCTCGAGCTCCTGGAGACGAAACGGCTCGGCGTAAAAGTTAAGCACCTCGCAAGCCAGCGGCTCTCCTCCCGACTCGACGACGAACGTGTTGCTGCGCCAGCGGCACTCGAGAGTGACGTCATAGCGCTGTCCATCGAGCGTCACGGACCAGCGGTATGTCCAAATGCGGCTAAGCCTGTCCTTGATGGCGGCGGCGTTCATGAGCCCTCGCATTGGTCGCCCCCCTTCCGCGCGGCTGGGCAAGAAGCAAGTCACCGGGCGCCCGGTACGGATCGTTGGGTGCTCTAAGCCGTGCCATCGCCTCGCGGCAAGTAAACGAATCGTTTGCCGTCACGGACGGAGCGGCGGCGGAGATGCCGTCCGGCGCCAAGCAGGCTCTTCCCGCTGAACCAACGCACGCACCCCGACAAGGTCAGTCTTGGTCGACATCGACCTGAAACCTGCCGGGCGGTTTGTGTGCCAGGAACGGACGCTTCGAATGCCAGGCGGGGCGAGATTCATTGTGGACTCATCGCACCGCACGGATCCAACTGCGAAGACTGCTGGCCGCTTCGAGGGTGCGACGGGAACGCGGGTGCCTACTCGGCAACCGTGAAAGGAGGCGGTTGCCCGCCCCATGGGTTGCCTTTCGGCACCCGCGCCGACGGCGATTTGCGTCCCGCTGCAAGCTGCGGCCGCCTGTCGGGGTCAGACCCTGCGGGTCTGACCCATGCCGGTGCGCGGCCATGTGCCTCTCGGTGGTCTCGGCTCGGCGCCATTGCTGACGCTCCGTCGGAAACGGTCACAGCGGGACGCCTGGGTCTCGAGCCATCTCGCTCTCCTTCCAGGCGCCGGCCACCTGCACGTGAACGTCGGATGGCGCCATCCACGTCCCGTCGCGGCAGACGACCGCGAATTACAGCCACCGCGCCACGGGGGCGGAGATTGGCAGCGCGCCGGGGCTGCCCGTCATTTGTTCTGTCAGCCTTAACGAAGCACAGCACGGCAGGACGCGATAGAACGTCAGCCGTCAGCGGCAATGGCGTGATCCACGTCAAGTGGAAGGCGCTTTAGCGCACGGCCGATAGGAAGGAGCAATCGCACCGGGAGCGCATCCTGGCCGCTGATCCCTGCGCGCTCGTCACCTTTCCGCGGTGACCTCGGGCACCCCGCGCGCCCTGGACACCGCCTTGACGGCAGCGTCGGCGCGCTGCGCCGGCAGGGCGATGTCCCACATCCGCGAGAGCAGGCGCAGGAGATCGGTCTCCCGCTCCTTGACCTGGGCGGCGCGCCACTCGGTCTGCCCGCGCACGTAGTCGTTGATGGACAGCGGCAGCGCGGTGCCGCCGCCTTTGAGCAGCACCTCCTGCTTGCGCGCGAAGTCCTGGTTGCCGGCCTTGTCGTTCTGCGCCCTGGTCATGAGCACCAGATTGCCGAGCGACTCGGTGCACTGGCCGCGCTCGACCGGGTCGGGATACCACTCGCGCCAGCGGCTGGCGGGGCTCGGCTTGCGCGGCAGCAGGTGCTCCACCGTCAGGTCCTCTACGGGGAGAGCCTGCGGCCCGCCCGCCATCGCCTCGTTGAGTCGCAGCAGCACCAGCTTGGCCATGGGGGCGCTGCGCGCGTGCAGATCGCGCAGGTTGTGGCGGAAGGTGCTCTGCTCGTCCCGCGTCAGCCTGAGCGGGCTCGTGGGCGCCTTGAGATCGTCGCCGTTGCGCATGGCCGCCAGCAGGTTGCCGATGCGGGTGCCGCGCCGCTTCGTGCCCATGCCCAGGATGCGCAGGGCATAGGCCAGCCGGTCGAGCTCGCCCAGGAACCAGGCGAGCTCCGCGGGCTCGCTGCCGCGCTCAAGCCAGCACAGCAGGGCCGGCGGGATCCAGTCGCCGCCCCTGAGCCAGCCCAGATGCCGCAGCGATGCGGCAATGGCGGCTGAATGGGGAGAGCCGGAGTGCCGGGCGTTGCGGATGTCGTCGAACGCCGCCGCCGCCGGCCCCAGCAGGCGTGTCACGAAGCCCTCCGCCCCGCCCTGCTCCGCGGCGATCTCCTGTATTGCTGAGATGATGGGCGCCGACGTGCGCCGATGGATGGAGCGGATGTAGCTGAACAGGCTGTCGAAATCGGCCCCGAGCCGGTTCTGCGCGGCATCCCAGGTCGCGGTGGCGCGGCCGAGCACCGCCGCCGGCACGCCGCCCAGCAGCGACGCCTTGAGGATGTCGTTGCGCGCGAGCGGCCTGCCCGTCGCGTTCAGCACGGTGAACATGCGGTGCGCGCGGTCGATGCCGGTGGCCGAGACCAGCACGATGTGGCACTTGTCGAGCAGGAAGTCGGCGAGCTGGCGCCGTTGCGCGGCATCCCACTCCGCCAGCGTCTGGCGCATGTGCTCGCGCACCTCGTGAATCCTCGCCTCCGAGAGCGAGAGGCTGCCCTCCGACGGCTGCAAGGCGGTGGCGCCCTGGCGGCGCACGTGCGCCTCAAAGAATGTCTCCTCGGGCTCGCGCAGAGCCAGGCGAACGCGCGCCTGGGTGCCGATGGCCGCCGGCAGGCGCTCGCTCACCGTCTCGCTGCGCCCCGCGTCGAGGTCGCGCAGCACGCAGAAAAGGATGGTGATGGTGGTGAGGCGCTGCAGGCCGTCCACCACATCGTGCACGCGGCCCGTGCGCGACGCCTTCCACGTCGCGATCCGCCCTGTCGGTGGGGTGGGCTCGATGAACAGCATCGGGCCGAGGAAATAGTCGCCGCCCTGATCGGCGTCGCTTGCATCGAGCGCCTCGGCCACGTCGTCCAGCAGGCGGCCGGCCTCCTCGCGCGTCCACGCGAAGGAGCGCTGGTAGGAGGGAACATGGATGAAATTAGGGTCGGCAAAGAGCTGCCCCAGCGACATAGCTTGGGCGCCGAACGGCGATGACATGAGACGCTCTCCCCAGCACTGATTAATTTAACCGGCGAGCGCCCCCCGACACCCGGCTGTCATTGAGAGCACGAATTCGTTTGGTCGCGCAACGGTACCTCCCGCCGCATGCCCGCGGCGCATTTTCGCCCTGCCGCAGGCGGCGGCCGATGCTATTGATCGGGTTCCAGGATTCGCCGACAGGAACCATCGCCGTATGCTCGCGGCTCTTTACGATCTCGCGCGGCCGTTGCTTTTCGGCCTCGATCCGGAGCGGGCGCACGAGCTGACGCTCCGCGCACTGGAGGCCGGCGTCTACCCGCGTCCTCCGGTCGCGCCCGACGACCCGTGCCTCGCTACGACGGCGTGGGGCCTCGCGCTGCCCAACCCGCTTGGCATGGCCGCCGGCTACGACAAGGACGCACGCGTGCCCGATGCCCTCTTGCGTATGGGGCTGGGCCATGTGGAGGTGGGCACTGTAACGCCTCATCCGCAGTCCGGCAATCCGCGTCCGCGCCTGTTCCGTCTGGCGCGCGACCGGGCGCTGATCAACCGCCTGGGATTCAACAACGGCGGCCACGCCGCGGCGCTGGCGCGCCTCAAGCAGCGCGGACGGGCCGGCGTGGTCGGCGTAAACGTCGGCGCCAATCGCGACGCGGCGGACCGCGTTGCAGACTACGTGGCCGGCGTCCGCGCCTTCTACGACGTCGCCGACTACCTCACCATCAACATCTCCTCGCCCAACACGCCGGGCCTGCGCGACCTGCAGGCCCCCGCCGCGCTTGATGATCTCCTCGCCCGCGTTCTGGACGCGCGGGCAGCGCTGATCGCGTCGGGCGCGCCAAGGCGGCCGATCGTGGTGAAGCTCGCCCCCGACGTTGCCGAGGCCGACCTGGAGCCCGTCGTCGGCGTGCTCGTGCGGCGCGGCGTCGACGGCATCGCGGTGTCGAACACAACGCTGGCGCGCGACGGCCTCGCCGAGGCGGCGCTCGCCAAGGAAGCCGGCGGACTGTCCGGCCGCCCGCTGTTCGAGCGTTCCACCGCCATGCTGGCGCACGTCTATCTGCTGACCGGCGGACGCATCCCGCTGATCGGCATCGGCGGCATCGACTCCGGCGCTGCCGCCATCGCCAAGCTCGAGGCCGGCGCCACCCTTCTCCAGCTCTATACCGGCCTCGTCTACGAGGGGCCGGGCCTCATCGCGCGCATCAAGGCAGAGCTCGTCGACTACGCCCGGCGCGAGGGTCTCACCCGCATCGGCGACGCCACAGGCCGCCGCGCGCAGCATTGGGCGGTGGCCCGCAGGGCGCAGTAGCACGGCCACTGACACCGCCACACTGGACTCGCCAGCACCGTCGGCTACCATGCGCGGCCCATGGGCCAAGACCTTCGAGACCCCCCAGAAGTCGTGACCGGTGTGATCCTCGCCGGCGGCCAGTCGCGCCGCATGGGCGGGGGCGACAAGGGGCTGCTCGAGCTGGCAGGACGGCCGATGCTGGCGCATGTCATCGAGCGGCTGGCGCCGCAGGTGGGCCGCCTCATCATCAACGCCAACGGTGACCCGGCGCGCTTTGCGGGCCTCGGCCTGCCGGTGGTGGCGGATACCGTTGCGGATTTCGCCGGACCGCTGGCAGGCGTGCTGGCGGGCATGCGCTGGTCGAAGCTCAATACGCCCGCAGCGGCCTGGATCGCGACCGCGGCAGGCGATGCGCCGCTGCTGCCGACCGACCTCGTGGCGCGCTCCCTGGCGGCACTGCTCGATCGTCCGGGCGGGATCGCGCTGGCCCAATCGGGCGGCGAGCTGCATCCCGTGATCGGGCTGTGGCCGGTGGCGCTGGCGGACGACCTGGAGGCACAGTTGGCGGCCGGCGTGCGCAAGGTGCTCGCCTGGACAGACCGGCACGGCACTGTGCCGGTGCCGTTCGCGATGGTCGAGGTGGGCGGTGCGGAGCTGGATCCGTTCTTCAACGCGAACACGCCGCAGGAGCTGGATGCGCTGCGCGCGGCGCTGGCCGGAGCTGCCCCATGATGCCGGCGAAGCGCGCACCCAAGGTGATCGGCGTGGCCGGCTGGAAGAGCTCCGGCAAGACCACGCTGGTGACGCGCCTCGTCACCGAGCTGACGCGCCGCGGCTTCAGGATCGCGACCGTGAAGCACGCGCATCACGGCTTCCAGATCGACGACGCCGAGACCGACAGCGCCCGCCATCGCCGCGCCGGCGCCGTGCAGGTGGCCGTGGTCTCTGACGTGCGTTGGGCGGTGGTGCGTGAGCTGGGCGACGAGCCGGAGCCTTCGCTCGAAGCGACCATTGCCCGGCTCGACCCGTGCGACCTCGTGATCGTCGAGGGCTACAAGGCCGCGCCGATCCCCAAGATCGAGACGCGCCGGCGCGAGGCGGCGCGCGAGGCGCCGCTGGCCGACACCGACCCCAATGTCATCGCCGTCGCCGCCGACTATGCCTGCGAGGCGGCCGGGCGCCGCGTGCTGGCGCTCGACGACGTCGCCGGCATCGCCGACGTTATCGTCGCAGTACTGGGGGTCAGATCCACCGGATCTGACCCGGTGGCGCCAGCGCCGGGTGCGGCGAGCTGAGCAATGAGCAACAAGAAAGCGCCGCCCGGATTCCCCTCCCCCTTTGTGGGGAGGGGTTAGGGGTGGGGTCCCCCACAAGGGAGGAGGGGACGCTGTGGCGCGCTCCGTTTCGTCGTCCAGGATCGGCGCCAGTCGGGGAGAGGGTCTGATACCTTGCAGGCGACGATCACGCCGCCTCACGGCCGGGACCCAGGCAATCAATGTTGCTCACTCTCACGTGAGAGCCGCTTCCCCGGCCACGGCGGCGGAGCTATATGCGCAGCGTGCCGAGAGGCCTGGAACGGTCTCTCAGAAGCACCCCTCAAAAGGCAAAGCCACCACTCTCAGAAGGGAGAGGATCATGAAGACGCTAGCATCCGCTTTGATCGCCCTCGCAGTCCTGGCCGGCATCATGGCCCCCATCGCTACCGGGGCGAGCGCGTTCGACGCCAAGTCATTCTTCGAGCAGCAAGAGCGCGACCTCCCATAGCCTCTGCCATTCCTTCCCGGAGCGAAAGGCCCGTGCGTCGCGCGGGCCTTTTTGCATTGGGCGAGACGATCAGCCGAGGTCGATGTCGCCTTCGATCACATGCTTGAGGCCGGTGCCTTCGGCCGTCAGCACGACTTTGACCTTGAGCGGCCCCACCGCGGACCCGCGCTCGCGCACCACGCGCTCGATCTCGCGCTGCGATGTGACGCCGACCTGCTTGAGGAACTTGCGCAGTGACAGGTTGAATCTCTCCTCGTCCATGGCTGCTTCTCCTTGTGCGCCGGGGGGGCATGCTGCGCTGCAAAATCACGCAGGGTGGAGGATCGCTGGAGATTACCTCCTGCTCGTGGCATGATCAAAGACCGGAGCGGGGGGCTTGGCCTTGGGGCCGGGCGAGCCTTGGCCTGCGACAGGCATTCCGCGAGACACTAATCGGCGAGACAAGAATGAGCGAGCACGCAAGGAGCTTCCCGCCGGCCCCCGGACCGGTCGATGCGCTGGTCGACCCGTTCGGCCGGCATGTCACCTATCTCAGGGTCTCCGTCACGGACCGTTGCGACTTCCGTTGCACCTACTGCATGTCGGAGCACATGACCTTCCTGCCGCGGAAGGACCTGCTGAGCCTGGAGGAGCTGGACCGCGTGTGCTCCGCGTTCGTGGCCAAGGGCGTGCGCAAGCTGCGCATCACCGGCGGCGAGCCGCTGGTGCGCAAGAATATCCTGTGGCTGTTCCGCGCCCTCTCGCGGCATTTGCAGACCGGCGCGCTCGACGAGCTGACGCTCACCACCAACGCCAGCCAGCTGCCGCGGTTCGCGGCCGATCTGAAGTCGCTCGGCGTCCGCCGCATCAACGTCTCGCTCGACACGCTCAATCCGGACCGCTTCCGCGCCATCACCCGCTGGGGCAATCTCGATGACGTCATGGCCGGCATCGACGCCGCCGAGCGGGCAGGGCTTGCCGTGAAGCTCAATGCGGTGGCGCTCAAGGGCGTCAACGAGGACGAGATCGACGAACTTCTCCGTTTCGCCCACGGCCGCGGCTTCGACCTGACGCTGATCGAGACCATGCCCATGGGCGACATCGACGGGGACCGTACGGACCAGTACCTGCCGCTGTCGATCGTGCGCGCCCGCCTGATGGACCGCTGGACGCTTGAGGACATCCCGTTCCGCACCGGCGGGCCCGCACGCTACGTCCGGGTGCTGGAGACGGGCGGGCGGCTCGGTTTTATTACACCGATGACGCACAATTTCTGCGAGAGCTGCAACCGCGTGCGCCTCACCTGCACCGGCACGCTCTACATGTGCCTCGGCCAGAACGACGCCGCCGACCTGCGCACGCCGTTGCGCGCCAGCGCCGGCGACGCGCCCCTGATGCGCGCCATCGACGAGGCCATCTCGCGCAAGCCCAAGGGCCACGACTTCGTCATCGACCGCCGCTCGCGCCGGCCCGCCGTGGCGCGGCACATGAGCGTGACGGGGGGGTGACTGCGCGAGGCTAGAGCGCTTTCCGGTTGATGTGGATCGGAGCCGCCCGCATGCCCGACCGTGCAGATCACGGACGAAAGCGGCCATGCTGGCGCTGGGGTGGGCCGCACCCTCGCTCGCATGCGCCGACGTATCCCCCTCCCCCTTGCGGGGAGGGGCCAGGGG
>JBAPMW010001013.1:0-9661 GCA_049278815.1 Hyphomicrobiaceae bacterium | reverse complement strand
ATGAAGGTCTGGGATTCCGACGCTTGGCACGAGAAGCCTGACGATTTTTCGGTCCTGACGGACACGTCATTCCAGCTCGAAGCACTTCCGGTGATCAAGGGGGATTTGCCGACTTGGTCAAAGGGAGAAATAATCGCATGTGTAAACAAGCGCAGTCGCCCGCCGGTTTGCAACGGTGACACGGGGGCTATCATCGAGGATCCCCTGTCTGGCCAGCCGTCATTTCTCATGGAGGCTCGGGGTGGGCCGCCCGAGTGGCTGAAGAAGGTTCCGACGGAAATTTGCGTTGATCGGCAGAAAGGTCATGTGGTCCGGGTGCCGGAGTCATTGCAAGCAATACCCCTCGATCAGGCCGTGGGCGACCGCTGGTGCTCGGCGATCCTTATACTCAACTACGTTGCTTTGCGAGAGGAAGGGCTACGGATAGGGAGCCTGGACGGCAAGAAGCGGTTGAGCAGCCAGCTTGCCTCCGACAAAGATTGGAGGATGAGCGCGGAGCGGCCTAAAGCCATCAAGGTACGCGCAGCCAAAGACGTTTGGGTGCAGCGGATCGTCCTGCAGCCGCCTGTGGAAGCACTTCCCCCTCCTCCTCCGCCTTCCGGCTTTGAGCTCCTCCTTGCCGGCCAGGAGCCGTCCGTCGGGAGTGTCAGGAAGCTCTGGTACGGCCCAATACCCAGTGGCGCTGTTGGCGACGCCAGATGCGAAAATCAGAGGTTGGCGTGGGCGGCCGGGAGCACGGGGAAAGACGATCTCAAACCGGCACAAGGGGTTAAAGACCAAGGGGACCGCCGTCTCAGGGTGACCGAGCCTGACAATGCTCGATTGGTGTCTCTCCTCAGGGAGCCGCTCGCTGTCATCGTGGAGGCGGCGAACAGCAAACTCTATTGCGGTGTCGCTGCGCCGGTGTCAGGCCGGGAGCGCGAGTTCCAAATTACTCTTCGGCCCAATCAGGAAAAGATAGCCTCCTCCTCCAAGGAGGAAAAGACGACATCTACGCATGTGCTTCCTGCCCCTCCCCATGCCACCCCGCCCAAGAAGGTGGTGGAGCCGAGTGCCCCACCCAAGCCTGTCGTTCCACCGGGGCCGAATATCATGGTCATATTTAGTAGTACGAACGCGGCAAAGGAGCTTCTGAAGCACGGCTATGGCAAGGTGCCGAATGATGAAGGTGTCTTCCATAGCGTGGATCGCCAGCAGTTGCGATTCACGCTCCCGTCGGAAAGCGGCCTTGTCGTTTTCAAGTGCGAGACGAAGCTGCTCGACTGCCGCATTGACGGAGAGGACATCGAGTTCCTGCCAAAAAAGGGCGTCCCGCTGTCAAGGCAGGCGAAGCAAGTCGTAGTGACGGTGGACTTCGCCCCGCTCGAGCAGCGTGCTGACCTTACTTTCCAACACAAGGGGCCGCGTGATGCCCTGCTGATTTTCGAGCAGGTGTCCAAAGCGGGAACGGCCGAGCTGGCCAAGCTGAAGGGGGGCGCGCCGGCGGAGCCCAAGACCGTCAAGTGGCGCCCTGGCGACAAGATCCGGGTGCGCCCGGCGACGGATCAGGACGTGCACTTCCACAAAATAGACGAGGTCGAGGTCGATCGCGAGAAGCTCCCGGTGGCGGATGACAAGAGCGTCGATATCCCCCTTACTGAGGCCACGAAGGCGATCTCCGTTGATACGGAGCATCGCCTGTTCTCAGGGAAGGTAAGGGTAAGCTCGCCCAAAGGCCGCGCTATCGTCAAATTCGGGTCGAGGCTGCTCGACGATACAATCGGTATGACGCAGGGCGCGAAAGACGTGATGCTCAAGGACATTAAGCCTGGCGAGCCTGGCCACGAGCTGAGATTTGAGCCCCACGATACCACGAAACACGAGGTGGCGGCGGCCATCCTGTCGGATGGACGCACAAAAACCCCCCTCAGGGATGCCACCCTGAAACTTGAACGCAAATTCTTCCCCAAGGGTCAGCTAGCTTCACTAAGCGTCGACATCGACTTGCAGGCACCTTCCTTTACTCTCGCCGACAAGTTCCGGCTCCAGCCTGTCGTGCAGATCGGCAAGCGCGAGTTGCTGCTGAAGAGCTGCAAGGTGGAGCTCGAGGATTTTCTGGAGGGGAGCAAGTTCACCAGCAAGGGCGGGTACACCGAGGTGACGCTGGCACAGGACAAGCGTGCACCCAAGACTCGCACCTATGGCGTCAAGGTCCACCGGGACGCCAAGGTCTGTACCGGGCTGGAGGTCCGACGGCCCATCAAGGTGGCACAGCTCAAAGAATTGCGGCTGGATGCCACGCTCACCATCCCCCTCCGGCGACCCAGTAGCCGGGCGTTCGTGGGCATTGTCAGCTTGTCGAAGGACATCCGATCGAAGGAGCATAACTGGCGGGCTGCCCTGGAGGCGCTTGCCGACGTCTTCGATGCTGGCGCCAAGGAAGGCAAGTATCTGTGGGGCGCGATCTATGGCCCGCAAGGTCAGCTGCTCGTGACGAGCGGAGACACAGCCGACTACGCCCCCTTCGATCTGGACGAGGTGTCCAGCGGCAGCCAGATGGACAGCCTTACGGGGGGGGCCGGTCTGCCGTTCGGGTCGTTGGTGACCCGCGTTGCCAAGCTGAAGAACATTGCCGACTTTGAAGGCAACGTGGACACGCTGGTCGTGGCGGACGAGCCGTTTCAGAAGTGCGGGTGGTCCGATCCACCTTTCGCGCAAGGCAGCCGCGCCGCGTTTGTGCGTCTCACCGGCTCCGTCAGCGGGGGCAAGGAGATCGTCTCCGGCGTTCGGGTCTGCGAGGGCACCGACAAGGGCGACAAGAAGAGCAGCGACAAGAGCGGTGTCGTGGCCGAGATAGAGGTCGTGCCGAAGGAGTGGTCGCGAGGAGCAGAGAACGATGTGCAGCTGAGAAGGGCCATCGCCGAGGCAGCCAAGGGCTTCTCCAAGGCACAATCCAGCCAATAGCCCCATTCATCGCCATGAGCTTCATCCAAGCCGTTAGAGGATCGCAATGAGGATAGGTGTATTGGCCGCGATGCTGGCGGCGGCATTGCTGGCGGGGGGCGGCGGGGAGGCCCGCGCGCAGGGCTCGCCGAAGGAGTGCGATTCGGCGCCCGGGCGCAGCTCCAGCGAGAGCGCGGCGCTCACGGTCTATCCCGATGTGCCCCTCTATGTCGACCAGTTCGGCGAGGAGAAGGTGGCGGGAGCGTCGCTGCCGTTCCGCACGCGCGTCAGCATCCTGCCCGGCCCGCGCCGGGGCGAGCGCGTGCTGGTCAAGGTGACGGGCGGCACCCCGTGCGGCTACGTGCAGAGCTCCAAGATCCTTTCCGGCCCGCCGCTCAAGGTCATCGATATCGATGCCGACGAGCAGGTTCGGGTCAGCATCTTCGGCGTCGTGCGCAACAACTGGACCATCAAGGCCATGTTGCGCAGCAACCCCAAGCTCGACAAGACCGCCCACGAGGCGCAGCTGTTCCAGGAGCCGGGGGGCGAGACGCCGTACCGCGCCTCGCGCGTCTTCAGCCTGTTCAACGTCTTCAAGGTGGAGAAGAGGGGCACCGATCCCGAGGACTGGTGGTACTTCGTCGGCGGCAAGAAGGTGGCGGACGACAAGGTGCTGTCGGGCTGGGTGCGCGGCGGCAACCTGTTCCTGTGGGGCAGCGGCGTGGCCGTCTACAGTGCCACCGACAAGGGCGCGCCCTTCGAGGTCTATACGGACGTCGAGACGCTCAAGAAGAGCGCCAAGGAGGGCCTGCTCGCCACTCGCTCGAACCTGGAGCCTCCGGAGGACCGGGACATCGCCAAGTTCCCCATCCTCGACCAGATCTTCAGGAACGCCAACGCCGATCGCAGGTCGGGCGCCCCCCCCATCGCCTACGAGATCGGCTTCTTCGGCAAGGGCTGCGCCGGGGGCGACGACTGCGACGAGTCCGGCAAGATCGGCGACGATTTGGCCAAGATCGGCGAGATCACCCGCACTGTCGGGCAGATCGACGTCATGTTCGTGATCGACAACACCGAGAGCATGACCCAATACTTTGCGCCCATCGCCCGCGCGGTGAGCCGGTGGGCCAAGGCGGCCTCGGCGAAGCAGCGGGGCAGGGTCCGCTTCGGGGCGGTGATCTACGGCGACTACCGGGACCGGCAGCGCCCCTCCAAGGAGAACATGGACTACCGGCTGATCGCCCAGCTCGACACGGATACCTCCAAGCTCGAGCGAGCGCTGATGGGCGCTTCGGCCGCCACCTTCTCCGACATGATCGGCGATCAGCCTGAGGCCGGCTATGCCGCGCTCGTGCGCGCGGCCCAGGAAGGCTTCTGGGCGGCCGATTCCGGTTACAGGCTGCTGTTCTGGATCGGCGACCAGGGGGTGCAGAGGGACCCCGGCAAGCTGCCGTTCGACCCAGTCTCAGCCGGTGACGTGCAGCAGGAGCTTAAGGACAAGAAGCTCTATCTCACGGCCATCAACGTTACCGGCAGCAGACCGGAGGTGAGCACCTTCATCAGGGACGCCGAGCTCCTCCTCGACAGGTCGAAGCTGGCCCTGGGCGTACCGGCTGTCCGCACGTTCGACCGAGGGGTGCCGACACGCCAGGAGCCGGAGATCGCGGCGCAGAGGGTGACCGAGCTGCTCGATGCGGTGTTGTTCTACTCGAAGACCCTGCCGGAATGGATCCAGGCGCAACGCGGCAAGAATGTCGAAGGGGCGCCCAAGCCCGTCGATAAGGTCTCGCTCACGCCGAAGACGAGCGATCTGCCGATCACCCAGCTCGTCGATGTCTCGGCCCTCAAGGACGGCCCGTTTCTCCGCCTGGGGCTGACACCGGAGGAGGTGGAGCGGGTGCTGAACCTCAAGCAGCTCATGACCAAGGGCTACGTGTCGTATGACACGGGGAAGAGGAACATCGCCTTCTTTGCCGCCATGGAGCCGTCCCGCTTCAGCCTGTTCCAGGGCTCGCTGGCAGAGCTGTGCCGGGCGATGAGCGAGGATGACGACCTCCGCAACCGGACCCTCGGCCTGATGCTGACGCTGGCCCACAACCTGGGCGGCGATCCCTACAGCCCGACGGAGACGATCTCGGAGTATCTCGACCGCATCATCTTCATTCCGAAGCGGCACTTCGCCTCGTGGCTCGACAAGTCCGCGGCCGAGTTCGCCAACGAGTGGGGCACCGCCTCCGCCGAGCACAAGACGAAACTGAAGCTCTCGGCGTGCCGGTCGGCCTATCTGCTCCAGCAGATGGGCGCCGGGCAGAAGGTCCAGTCGATGGACGATCTGGATTTCGATGCCGCCCTCGGCAAGGTCCAGCTGAAGCCCGACAGGAGCCTGCGCACCTTCAGCTGGCTGTGGTCGACGGAGAGCAAGATCGAGTACTACTTCGTGCCGGCCGAGTATCTGCCGAAAGACGACTGATCGCCTGAGGGTGCGCGCCCGACAACGCACCGCGGCTCCCTTGAGGGAAGCGGCACCGGCGGAGCATGAGGGGATTCGCCGTACAACGGCACTTGCAACGTCATTTGAGCCAGGTGCCATAGGGGGACAGCCGATGACCGACGGGGACGAGGGGCTGCTCTTCCAGGCCTGCGATCTGCGCAAGACCTTCGGCACGGAGGAGGTGCTCAACATCGAGCGCCTCAAGATCCGGCGCGGCAGGATGACGGCCATCGTCGGCGCGTCCGGCTCGGGCAAGACCACGCTGCTCAACGTCCTGGGGGGCCTCGACAAGCCCGATGACGGGGGGCGTGTCGAGGTGTGGCTCGACAACCGCATGAACCGGCTCGACGCCGACGGGCTGCAGACGGAGATGGCGCGGCGCGCGAGCTACGCCTTCCAGCAGGGCCACCTGCTGCCGAACGCGACGCTGCGGCTCAATCTCAGCCTGGCGAGCCGCGGCCAGGCGCAGGAGAGCGACTTCAAGGAGGCGATCCTGCGCGCCGGCCTCGGCCGCGAATACAAGCAGGATGCCGCCGACGGGCAGGACCTCCTGGGGCGCCGCACCTGGGGCCTCTCCGGCGGGCAGAGCCAGCGCCTCAACGTCGCCCGCGCCTACGTGCGCGCCCCGTCCATCGTGTTCGCAGACGAGCCGTCGAGCAATCTCGATCCTGCCAACGGCCAGCTCGTCATTCGCGAGCTGAAGGAGTGGCTGGAGGCCCAGCCCGACGAGCGGTCCGTCGTCCTTGTGACGCACGACCACGAGCTGGCGAGCCGCGCCGATGACCTCATCATCCTCCACAAGGGCCGCCCGATCTACGGCGGCGGGGAGCCCGCGAGGTCGCTGCCGGCGGAGCACATCCGCAGCAAGCTCGCGGAATATGCCGACCCTTCCGAAGGGGCGGGCACCGCCGTGGAGGCGGGCGACCTGCCGGACCGGCGCAAGCGGTCCGGCACCCTGGCAAGCCTGCGCGATGCGGTGGCACTGGCCTGGCAGGAGACGATCGCCGCCCGGGCCGACCGGCAGATGCGGCTTTCGCCACGCCGGTTCCGGCAGTGGCAGAGCCTGTTCAGCTACGCGCTGCTCCTCTCGCTCCTGGTGGGGCTGCTCTACGCCTACGGGTATGCGCAAGCCTATTTCGAGAGGGAGATGGCGGACCCGGGCGTGCGGCACGTCATCATCTCCGGCAATCCGATCTTCACCAACGAGACGCGCTTGACGCCCGACCTCCTGGCCGACCTGAAGGAGCGCCCGCGGTTCACGAGCACGGGCATCTATCCGCGCCGGAACGTGCAGGACACGCTGCTTGTCGAGCGGCCCGACGCACCGCGGCCCGACGGGTTCAACTTCGAGATCCTCAGTCTGGACCCGGAGGAGGATGCAGCGAAAGTGGTCAAGCTCCTCGATATCGAGGGCCGGCCGATGTCGGAGTCGCTGACCGAGGCGCTTCAGGCCAAGGACCGGGAGTCCGGCCGCATCGCCATTGTGCTTCAGCGCGAGTACTTCCAGGCTATCGCCCGCAAGCTGAACATGCCGCCCGCGGAGCTGAAGCAACGCTTGCGGCTGCCCGCCCAGGGCAATCGCATACAGTTCGACGTGATCGGTCTCTACGAGACGGCCATTCCGGACCGAGGCTACGTGTTCCAAGGCATCATGTCGGTCACGTCCTTTGTCAATCTGGCCATCGTCCAGGGCTCCAAGGCGTATCTCGACGACACGGATCGTCCGAGGTTCTACGAGCGGGCAGCCGTCTATTTTGACATCGCGAGCTACAATCGGACGCTGACCGAGCTGAGCAGGACCAACTTCTCCTTCAGCCGCGACAACTTCCAGAAGCTCGCCAGCCTGCTCGGCGTATCGCTGCAGTTCAAGTGGCTGCTGGGGCTGCTCATCGTGTGCGTCAGCGTGTTCGCCCTGTGCATCCTGTTCTTCAACGCGCTGGCGCAGATGTCGCGGGTGTGGAGGAGCGCCCTGATCCTGCTGGCGCACGGCGTGCCGGCCTATGTCTTCGCGGTGTCGGTCTCGACGCAGATCGCGATCGGGCTCGGTCTGGCCGCAGCCCTCTGCTACGGGACGATTTTCGCGGTCGCGCACGCGATCCACGACGGGTCGGCGCTGCTCGTCGCCCTCCACGACGGCCTCGCTCTGCTCGGCATCTTTGCCGCCGTGACGGTCGTTGGGGTGTTCATCGGCGTGTACGTCATGAAGCCGTCGCGTACAGCCCTTGGGGAGCAGCTCAAGTCAAGCTGATCGCCCCGGCGCCCCGCCTCGTTCATGGTTTCAGCCGCCCACAGGCTGCGCCGACCCTCGATGACGAAACGGAGCGGGCCACAACGTCCCCACCCCACAAGGGGGAGGGGAATCCGCGCCGTGCTTGCTTGCAGGGTCATGTCATAAGTCGCTGTCGACAGTCGGCACACTGCAAGTTTCGTGTCAGCGTGCCGTCGTTCGGAAGCGGCCGTAAGGTCCCCGCCTCGTCACGTGGCCCTTACGACCACCACCGTCGTGTTGTCCTGGTGCGGGTCATCCGCCCCCGCAACCGCCGTCAGCAGGGCCTCGGCCGCAGCGGCGGGGCTTGCGGCGGCGGTGGCGATACGCGCGATGTCGACCTCGGGGATGCTGTGGATGCCGTCGCTGGCCAGGATGACCGTGTCGTTCGGCTCAAGGGCCAGCCGCGCGCGCGGGCGGTCGATCATCTCGATGGCGGTGCCGGTGAGGGCCGAGCGCAGCACATGCCGGCTCGGGTCCGCCCGCGCGACGGCCCAGCTGATGCGGCCCAGCTCCGCCAGGCGGTCGATCTCCGGGGCCAGCGAGTGGTCCTCGTTGAGGCGCACCGTCTCGCCCCTGCGCACCAGATAGAGCGGGCTGTCACCGACGCTGATCCAGTCGATGCCCCAATCGCTGCCCGCGGCCGCGAAGGCAACGCCGACGAGCGTGCAGCCCATGCCGCACAGCGCCGGCTTGGTGGCCACCTCGCCGCGAATGGCAGCATTGGCGCGGCCCAGCGCCTCGGCAAGGCGCGCCTCAGCGTCGCCCTCTGCCGCCAGATACCCCTCCAGAAACGACGCGGTGGCAACGCCGCTCGCCACCGCCCCGCCGGCGTGGCCGCCCATGCCGTCGGCCAGCACGGCGATGAGGCCGCCGCCGTCCTGCCGGACCGCGGCGGCGTCCTCCTGGTAGCTGCGTGCGCCCTGGGAGGCGCGGATCGCATGCTCGAAGCCCACGGGGTCATCCTTGGATGCCGACCGGAAGACGGCTCGCCATGGGGAGCTCCTCCGGCCGGATCGTCTCGAACTTCAGTCTCGCCCGACCAAGCTCGATAACATCCCCGTCGGAGAGTTGCACGCGTTCCGTGCGTTGGCCGTTGACACGCACGCCGCCGCCGTTCCTGCCACTGACATCGACAATGAGGAACGCCTCGTCGGGTGTGCGCTCGATCACGGCGTGGCGGCGATGGACCGACCGGTCGGCGAGGCGGATATCGTTGTCGCGGTGGCGGCCGATGCGCGCCACCTGGCCCGCCAGCGCCACGGTGCCCACCCCGTCCACGGTGAGCCAGGCTTGCGACCGCATCGGCAGGCCGGGGGCGTCGGGCATGTCGCCTGGCACGCTGTCGGCGCCGGCGCTACGCACGGCGGCACGCCGGCTCCGGTAGCCACGGACCGCGCGGGTCGCGGTCGAGATCAGGGCGACGGCGGGAAGAACAAGCAGCGCCGTCAGGGCCAGAACCAATGTGGGCGCACGCAGATAGGCCTCCTGGAGCAGGGCAAGAGGCTGCTCGATCAAAGCGCGCGCCGCTGCCAGTGCGGCGAGCGGCACAAACAACAATGGCATCGCGGAGGCCACCCCGGGGCCGGACAGCGTCAAGAAAGCGGCGTGGCCGTAACACGATTGCGGGCGTCCCGCTACTTGGATGCGTCACGGCGTGCGCTTTTCGGAGCGCTCTGCTTGAGAGTAACGTGGCTAGAGGGGGCAAGAGGTCATAGGAAATTGCCAATGAAGACTGCTGTCTTGATTATCTCAGCTCTTATTGCCGGGTCCGTCCTGGCAAGAGCTCCTGCCCATGCCGTCTCCGTGGGCCAGGCCTGCGGCGGGGTCGCGGGCGTCGCGTGCGACAAGGGGCTCTGGTGCGAGCCGCCGACCGGCACGTGCAGCTCCACGGAGGGCGTTTGTGTACCCATTCCCCGCCTGTGCTTTGCGCGCAAGCGGAGCAAAGGCTTCAAGCCCGTGTGCGGCTGCAACAGAAAGAC
>JBAPMW010001012.1:0-1708 GCA_049278815.1 Hyphomicrobiaceae bacterium | reverse complement strand
GACGCGATCGTCGCCCTGGCCCTGCGCGAGGCCGGCGCCGGGCTGGGCGACCTCGACGCCATCGCCGTCACCGCCGGGCCCGGCCTGATCGGCGGCCTGCTGGTCGGCGTCACCACGGCCGAGGCGCTCGCCCTGGTGCACCGCCTGCCGCTGGTGCCGATCAACCACCTGGAGGCACACGCCCTCACGGTGGGCCTCACCGAGGGGCTGCGCCCGCCCTATCTGCTGCTGCTGGTCTCGGGCGGCCACACCCAGCTCCTGATCGTGCACGGCGTCGGCCGCTACGAGCGGCTCGGCACCACCATCGACGATGCCCTGGGCGAGGCCTTCGACAAGACCGCCAAGCTGTTGGGGCTGGGCTTCCCCGGCGGTCCCGCGGTCGAGAAGGCCGCGGCCACAGGCCGGAAGGGCCGCTTCGCCCTGCCGCGCCCGATGCTGGGGCGGCCCGAGCCGCACTTCTCCTTCGCCGGCCTCAAGACGGCGCTCCGCCGCCGGGCGCAGGCCCTGGCGCCGCTCAGCGACCGCGACGTCGCCGACCTGTGCGCCGAGTTCCAGCAGGCGGTGTGCGAAAGCGTCGCCGACCGGGTACGCCGCGCTTTTGACCTCGCCGACGCCCGCCTCGGCTGGCGCCAGGGCCACCTGGTGATCGCCGGCGGCGTCGCCGCCAACCGCCAGCTCTCCGCCGCGCTCACCGCGCTGGCCGACCGCCGCGGCTACACCCTGCACGTGCCGCCGCCCAACCTCTGCACCGACAACGGCGCCATGATCGCCTGGGCCGGCGCCGAGCGCCTGGCACACGGTCTCGCCCCCAGCGGCAAGATCGAGGCGCGCGCGCGCTGGCCCCTCGACGCGGAGGCTGCGCCGGCGCTGGGCGGCGGCAGGCAGGGGGCGAAGGCGTGAGGGGCTTGGGCGACGGGAGCATGTGCTCCCGCTTCTGCGTTGTCGTCACGACGAAAGCTGGCCCCTCGACCAATATAGGTCGCAGGCACATAGGCTGAGAGCTCGCCTCGTCCTGTCAGCCCGGAAATCGCAGCGCGCGTGCAGCGGCGTCCTCCGGCGCAGCTATTCCGACCTCGAAAGGGTGCAGCGAGGCGACGCGGAACAGGGCGGGGCCCGGTCCGAACCAGGTCTCGACTCTGACCGGCTCATCGGGAGCCGCCAGCTCGAGGCGATCCGTGTAGCCATTGATGTGATGCAGGGCGACCGAGGCGCCGTACACGCGCACCAGGCCATACTCCAGCCAGCGGGCATGAAAAAGTGACGGGTGCTTGAAGGCGAAATGCAGCATCTGCGGCCGCTGATCGGGCGGGCTCAGACTGCGCCGGAGCAGGACCGTCGCGTAGTAGTTGCTGCGGACGGTAGGATCATGGCTGATCTCTTGGATGTGCCATGGGCGACGGAAGTACACCGACGCAAGCTCAGCGGGCGGCCAGCCCTTCTGGCGCCCGAAAAAGCCATGCACGAAATGGAGCCACGGTGGCGCGGCGGCGGCATGCTGCACGATGCGCAGCACGTCCTCAGCCGCCGCCAGAACGTCGCCGGCCGGCACGGCGATGAGCGCGAACGGGTCCACGTCGAGAATGCCGGCAAGGCGCAGAAAAGCCTCGCTGTTCTTGGGGAAGCGTTCCCCTCTTATCCAGCGGAAGAGCGTCGCCCTGTCTGGGGGAGCCTCATCCACTGGGGCGTTCGAGCTCCAATAGCCCAGCAA
>JBAPMW010001011.1:0-3591 GCA_049278815.1 Hyphomicrobiaceae bacterium | reverse complement strand
GTCTGACACCTGCCATTCGCCTGTGCTCAGTTCACCTTCGAGCAGTCGCGCGGCGTGATCTTCTTCTCAGCCGCGTAAGCTGCCGACACGTCCTTCACCAGCGGCTCGGTGGTCTCCAGGTTGGCCGTGTACCAGTCGGAGATGATCTTCCACGCCTTGCCGTCCCACTGCTGCACGCGGCCATCGCGCGCGCCCTCGTGGTCGGCGCAGGTGATCCTGACCGGCCTCAGCATACCCTCAAAGCCCAGCGCCTTGATGTGATCGGCCGTCAGGTTGAGGTTCTCGAGGCCCCAGCGCGCCTGCTCGCCGGTGAGGGGCTTCTTGCCGAACTTGTCCTGCGCCTTACGCAGCGCCTCGACCCCCAGCATGGCATTGACCAAGCCGCGGTTGTAGAGCACTTCGCCAACCTTATCCCACTCGGTGATGCCCTTGCCCTTGTCGTAGAGGTACTTCTTGACGTCGGCGTGCACCGCCGTCCTCTGCGCGCCGTGTTGGAGCATCAGCGCCTTGTAGCCCTTGGCATCGGGACCGGCGGGCGTCACGTCCGGCTCTGCGCCCGACCACCACACGCCGATCATCTTGTCGCGCGGATAGGCGACCGCCGCGGCCTCCTTGATGGCCACGCCGTTCATCACGCCCCAGCCCCAGAGCAGCACATAGTCGGGCCGGTTCTGGCGGATCGACAGCCACTGCGACTTCTGCTCGACGCCCGGATGCGTGACCGGGATCGGCGTGAAGGTGAAGCCGTGCTTCTTGGCGAGCGACTGCAGCGCTGGGATCGGCTCCTTGCCGTAGGGGCTGTCGTGATAGACGAGGCTGACCTTCTTGCCCTTGAGCTTGTCGAACCCGCCCACCTCCTTGGCGACGTGCTGGATGGCGATATCGGCCGCCGACCAGTAGGTTCCGAGCAGCGGGAAGTTCCACATGAAGACGGCGCCGTTCTTGGAGTCGGCCCGGCCGTAGCCCATGGTGACGATGGGGATCTTGTCGGCCAGCGTCTTCTCGGTGAGGGCGAAGGTGATGCCCGTCGACAGCGGGTTGAAGAACGCCGATCCGGTCGGGCCCTTGCCCTTGAGGCGCTCGTAGCACTCCACGCCCTTGTCGGTGGCGTAGCCGGTCTCGCACTCCTCGAACACGATCTTGACACCGTTGATGCCGCCGTCGCGCTCGTTGACGAGGTTGTAGTAGTCCACCACCCCGTTGGCGTAGGGCACGCCGTTCACGGCGTAGGCGCCCGTCCGGTAGGACAGGATGGGGATGAACTGCTCATTCTGCTGCGCCCACGCGGGTATTGCGAGCGCGGCCAAGCTGGCGGCGCCCGCTACGAGAGCTAGTAGCCTTCGGGTCATGTTTTCCTCCTTGGCATCCGGCCGGCAAGGCCGGTCTTCGACTGCGAGCCTTTTTCTCGTTATCGATGCCGCGCGCCGCTCCACCTTGCGCTCCGGTACCGGTGCGGCCGCTCCTCCTCCTCAATACGGATACGGCCAGAGCCTGAGCTTCTCCTTGGCGATCGCCCACAGCCGGGCGAAGCCGTGCGGCTCCTTGACCAGAAGATAGCAGATCAGGGAGCCAAAGATGATGAACTCCAGGTGGGTGATGGTCTCGGTGGAGATCGGCAGCCCGAGCTGGGTCGGCAGGAGGTTCAGCATGATCGGAATGATCAGGATGAAGGCCGCGCCCAGGAACGAGCCGAGAATAGAGCCGAGCCCGCCGATGATCACCATGAACAGGAGCTGCAGCGAGCGGTTGATGTCGAAGGCCAACGGCTCCCACGCACCAAGGTAAACAAAAGCCCACAGGGCGCCCGCCACCCCGACGATGAACGACGAGACCGCGAAGGCGGTGAGCTTGGCATAGAACGGGCGGATGCCCATCAGCTCGGCGGCGATATCCATGTCGCGGATGGCCATCCACTGCCGCCCCAGGTTCCCCCGCACCAGGTTCTTGGCCAGGAAGGCGAAGACGACGACGAAGATGAGGCACAGGAGGTAGCGCTCGATCGAGCTGTCGACCGCGAGGCCGAAGAAGTCGAGGGGCGGCGCCGAGGCGGAGCCCGAGGGCGCGTAGTTGGTGAACCATCTCACGCGGATGAAGACCCAGTCGAAGAAGAACTGGGCAGCGAGCGTTGCAACCGCCAGATAGAGGCCCTTGATCCTGAGGCTCGGGATGCCGAACAGGACGCCGACGATGGCCGCCATCAGGCCGCCGAGCAGGATCGAGGGCAGCACCGGCAGGCGCGGGATGGCGATCTCGGTGCCCAGCCATTCCAGCGGCAGGTGCACGCCGGTGCCGAACTTGTAGGCGCTGTAGGCGCCGATCGCCATGAAGGCGCCGCTGCCGAGCGAGATCTGGCCGCAGTAGCCCACCAGGATGTTCACGCCGATGGCGGCAAGCGACAGGATCAGGAACGGGATGACGAGGGCCCGCAGCATGTAGTCGCTGCCGAGCGGCCAGATGTGATAGGCGGCGAGCAGCGGCACACCCAGGAAGACGAAGGCGAGGAGGGCGATCAGCGCGATGCGATCCTGACGGATCGGGAACATCGCCATGTCCGCCGAGTAGGTGGTCTTGAACTGGCCGGCTTCGCGGTAGAGCATCGGTTCACGCTCCGCGTGAAAGAGGCAGTAGGCAGTAGGCAATAGGGCAATAAGGCAGTAGGGCAATAAGCCAGTAGGCCCGCCTTGCAGCGGGCTTCGTCACGTATCGCGGGATCGCTCTTTGCAAGTGCCAACCGACCATTGCCCTATTGCCCTACTGCCTTACTGCCCATCTAAACCCGCTCAATGATCCGCTCGCCGAACAGCCCCTGCGGCCGACCGAGCAGGACGACGAGCGCCAGCACGTAGGCGAACCAGTACTCGATGCCGCCGCCGATGTAGGGGCCGAGATAGGCTTCGGCGAGCTTCTCGCCGGCGCCGATCATGAGGCCGCCGACGATCGCTCCCGGCACCGAGGTGAAGCCGCCGATGATGAGAACGGGCAGCGCCTTCAGCGCCAGGAAAGTGATGGAGAACTGCACACCCAGCTTGGCGCCCCAGACGGCGGCCGCGACCAGCGCCACCAGTCCGGCCACCAGCCACACGACGAACCAGATCCAGCTGATCGGGATGCCGACCGCCTGCGCCGCCGCGTGGTCGTCGGCGACCGCCCGCAACGCCCGCCCGGTCCTGGTCCACTGGAAGAACATGGCGAGCACGACGACGAGGACGCCGGCGATCAGCCCGCCCCACACATCGAGCTTGTTGACCAGGATGCCGCCCGGGAACAGCCCCTCGAACAGGAACCAGGCGTCGGTGGGCAGCAGCCGCAGCGGGTAGACGTCGGAGCCGAAGATCATCTGCGCGGCGCCCTCGATGATGAAGGTCGCGCCGATGGTGGCCATGAACAGGATGAGCCCGTCCTGGTTGACGAGCGGCCCCAGCACAAAGCGCTCGATCAGCCAGGCCGAGATCGCCATGACCACGGCGGCGAAGGCGAGCCCCAGAAGAATGGCGCCCCACACCGGCATGCCTTCGGCCACCATGAAGTCGAGCGAGCGCACCAGCGCGAGCCCGGCCAGCAGCACCATGGCGCCCTGGGCGAAGTTGAACA
>JBAPMW010001010.1:0-5586 GCA_049278815.1 Hyphomicrobiaceae bacterium | reverse complement strand
CCTTCGGCGCGGATCGCTTCGGCCTCGCGCTCGAGCTTCTCGGCAACGAGCTTGTCGAGCAGCGCTAGCCCGGATCATGCACCAGTCGTGAGAAATCGTCTGACGGCTGTGGCGCAAGTGGCGAGATTCACGTAGCAAATCGTTGTCCAGTCGAAGTTGTGCGCGTCACCCGCCCCGCAGCAATAGCCACCGACGCCGGAACATGAAACGGGCGACCCTGAACACTGAGGAGATGACGTAGACCGCCACAAACATGCGGAAAAGAAGGGTGTAATAGATGAAAGCGGTGGCGTTTTGATTGATCGTAATCGGTGAGACCGAACGATGCGTGTGCTCCATGAATTCGAACAATGCGCCCCGCAGCATGAGGTCCAGCTGATACATCAGGACACTCGCCGGTGAGACGGAGGCCGAGGCGAAGACGGAGCCGTCGACGCGAGACCACGCCAAGATGCTGATGTAGAAGCAGACGATGGTGAGTGCAAAGAGCGCCCCCAGTTGCGAGAGGAACCGTAGAACGAGGCGCCGGTAGAGGCGCACTTTGACCTCGTGCGCAACGTACCTGAAGATCAGCTGCGACACGATCCAGGCCGGCAAATTGCCGAGCGGAATTGCGCTCGCGACCAGCTCGGTGAGCGGTGCCAGGAGGTCACGACGGCTCTTGTCGATCTGCTCCACCGCTGCAGCAATGTCGGGCTGGGGGAAAGAGAGCACGCCTCCTGCGTTGATGTCGTCCCAGTACGCCTTCTCGATCAAGGCGACGGATCTGCCCCGTACGGTCTGAACCGCGTTGTTGAGCATCTCCCGGGCGCGGCCAAGCAGCGATCCGTCTTGCTCCCGGTCGGGCGATTTCTTGTCAAGCTCGCCTATTTCCGCATCGATCCTGCTGTCCAATGTGAAAAATAGCCGATCGATATCCCACAGGAAGACGGTCCAGCCGCAGACGGCAATCATCATCACGGTCGTAAGAGTGAAGGTGACAAGGAGCAGGTAATTGTAGACGCTGGCGTATCCGCTGAGCGACGGCCCAGCCGACGGCGTGCGCAGCAGCTCGCCCAGGATCACGACGGCGACCAGGCCCGGCACAATGTATTGCGTCAGACGCCGAACGAGACGCAGCCAACCGCCTGAATAGGCATCGCCGCCCATCGCTATCCCTCAGCGCGTTTGCTTGCCGAAAGTGTAGCACACGGATACGCGACCGTTGGTGCCGCCGAGTGGTGCCACCAGCTTCGAGTGGTGGGGGTTGGCGGCGATGGCTCGAGTGTAGGTTCCGCTGTAGAAATCCCCGCGGGCCCTCCGGGTCGCGGGCGCCTAGTCATTTGCACGTTTTTCCTCGGCCAAGCGTTGCAGCGCATCAGCGCGCTCGGGGGGTGCGGGCACTTGGCCGCTCTTGCGCCCCGCGATGTCGTCGGCGAAGCCGTGGTTCACGTCGCGATGCTTGGCTTCGTCGAGCCGCACGGCGGCCACCACCTCGCGCAGCCGCGAATCGGGCTCGAGCTGCCAATAATCGATTGCGTAGCGAGGCGCCGGCACATTCTCGATCTCTCCCGCGTCGATGCCGGCCAGGTACTCCGTGTAGCTGGTGATTGCCTCCTCCTCAAGGTAGCCGACGAAGCGGTGGGCGGCACGCGGCCAGAACAGGTACATGAAGAAATACAGGTTGAAGAACACGCCCTGCGCAGCGATGACCAGGCACCGCTCGAACCAATTGGGCGTTGCAAGATGGGTAAAGGTCATGAGATGAGCGCGTTCGTTCTGCGCCTCGTCCAAGAGCGTCTTGATCCAGCCACGGTCATCCTCGAAACGCCGCAAGGACTTGAGGTGCGTGAGGGCACCGCCGACCATCCCGGGAACTGCAGCCACTGTTTCCAGAATGACGGCGCGATGGCCGTAGCGGCGCTGAAAGAACGAGTCGGCCAGGAATCGCAGGAACTTCACGCTCCCAAGGGCGAACCGGTCGGCGGAACCCGCGGGTGTATGGTGATAGACTTGCAGCTGGCGCTCGGGCTGGTCGTTCCCCGTCATGGGTTCTCCTCCGTTCGTGATTGGTTTGTCCGCAAGGACTCGGAGCTGGTCCTGACATCAGTGTTCGAGGCGACAGCCGAGTTACTTACTGGGACATCCACACCGATCACCGCTGTGGATATGCGCCCGGCTTTGTCGAACAGCAGATCGTTGATGTCGCCGATATTTTGGCCGGCTTGATTGGTCGCCAACGAATCGACATGCCAGCCATTGACCCTGCGGCTGTACCGTTACAAACGCGGTATCTGCTGTTGTTCCGGGCGGAGGCGCGGCCACACATCGGGAGGCTGTCCACGCGGTCCGTCGGTAGAGTTGTCGTCATCGTCGCTGCCTGCGATCCAGGGGCTCCGGGCGAACTCTGCCCGGAGCCCGACGGCGGTAGTCAGAGCCGGTTACGGTTGGACCCCTGGCAGTGCCTTGGCCTGCTCTGCAGTGAGCGACAACACTGCGCGATCGTCTATCAACTTGAACTGAGAAGGCATTACACGAACGCGCGTCTGGCCCAGACCGAGGAAGCCGCCAATATCGACGTGCATCTCGGTTACCTTGCCGGAGCCGTCGCGTGCGAACGCGGCGACCTCGCCGAACTTCTTGCCGTCGCTGTCATAAACGACCTTGTCGATCCAACCCTTCGCCTGCGCATCGGTGAGTGTAATGAATAAAGGTTGTGTAGCGCAACCTTCTTGGCTCTGAACGCATCTGTCTCCGGCCGGGTTCTCAGATGTCTTCTCGGCTGCAGGCGACCCCTGGCTCGCAGGCGGCGTCGGGGGCGTGGTCTGCGCGAAAGCGGCCACCGAGCCCATTAGGGATGCGGCAACGATTGCGGGTATCAGATTCTGCATGATCATACTCCAGCTTGTTGGGTAACACGTTCGTAGTGAGGGACACTAGCAGTCGCCGGAAAGACAACTGTAGGCTCGGAAAATGCTCAGAACGATCGGCGCGATTTCGGCTCCACTCGTGGCCCACGGCTGACATGGGTTGCTGTCGCGACGAGCCGCGGCGCAAGTAGATAAGCTGTATCAGTGCAAAGGCTATCGTCGGCGATCCACCATCGGCCCCGCCCCCTCTTCGTCCGAAGGCCTGCGGCGGACGCGGGCGCGCGACCTCTCATCGTGCTATTGCCGGGGTGGCGAATGGGAAATGAGCCGACCGTCGTTGCGGATCACGCGTCTCCCCGAGCAAAAGCACCCATGAGTGCCATGCTCCCGCGCAACAAGCCGTCCCACGCAGCCCGTCCGGATGCGGCGTTTCTGATGATCCCACCTTTGCTTGCGTTGCTCATTGCCCCGTTCGGCTTGGCGGGCCAGCGCGCTGCCTTGAACCCTCCGCGTCACGACGGAACCAACCTCGTCGCCGGCGCGCTTCCACCACTTCTGGAAGAGCCCCCGCTCAAGGCGGGCACATATTTGACCTTTACGGCCTCGCGACGGTTGCAGGCAGCCTCGGAAGCTCACCAGCTTCGGATTCTGACACGATCCAGAAGGTGGCCGGGTCGTCGGCAGGCTGCATGGGTACTTTCCGAACCTCGGCAACAACACCCACCGTGTGCTTTCTCCAACATAGGAGCAGCGTGAAACCTAGCAACCTGCGCCTGCCCGCAACCTGCGCTTGCCGCGGCTCCCACGCGGAGCTTGGTTTCTGCTGTTGTGGCCGATGCCCCGCAAGCCCGATCTAAAGGCCCCAACATGCTTGCTGAAAGGCCCCCCGCACCGTGCAAAGCCCCGACCGGCATCCAGGGCCTCGATGAGATAACCGGCGGCGGGCTTCCGGCGGGGCGGCCCACACTCATCTGTGGAACCGCGGGGTGTGGCAAGACCATGCTCGCCATGGAATTCCTTGTGCGCGGGGCAACGCAGTTCGGCGAGCCGGGCGTGTTCATGATGTTCGAGGAGAACGCGGCGGAGCTCTCGGCCAACGTCCGCTCTCTCGGCTTCGATCTGGAGAAGCTTGCCGCGCAGAAAATGATCCTGCTGGACTACGTCCATATCGAACGTAGCGAGATCGAGGAGACGGGCGAATATAATCTTGAAGGCCTCTTCATCCGGCTCGGGCACGCGATCGATTCCATCGGCGCCAAGCGCGTGGTGCTCGACACGGTCGAGGCGCTCTTCTCCGGGCTACCCAATCACGCGATTCTGCGCGCGGAATTGCGCCGGCTGTTTCGTTGGCTGAAGGATCGCGGCATGACGGCGGTCATCACCGGCGAGAAGGGCGATGCGACGCTCACGCGCTACGGCCTGGAAGAATACGTGGCCGATTGCGTGATCGTCCTCGACCAGCGCATCGCCGAGCAGATTTGCACCCGCCGGCTGCGCGTGGTGAAGTATCGCGGCACGGCCCACGGCACCAACGAATACCCCTTCCTGATCGGCGAGCGGGGTTTCTCGGTGCTGCCGATCACGTCGTTGCATCTCGATCACCAAGCCTCCGCCGCGCGCGTCCCCACCGGCATCGCGCGCCTCGACGAGATGCTCGGCGGCAAGGGCGTGTTCCGCGGCAGCAGCGTGCTCGTCTCCGGCTCGCCGGGCACGGGCAAGAGCAGCATCGGCGCCAAATTCATCGACGCCGCGTGCCGTCGCGGGGAGAGCGCGCTGCTGTTTGCCTACGAGGAATCGAGCGCGCAGATCGTGCGCAACATGCGCTCCATCGGCATCGACCTCGAGCCGTGGATGGAAAAGGGGCTGCTCCAGATCCACGCATCCCGCCCTACGCTGCATGGATTGGAGCAGCATCTGGTGATGATGCACGATGCCGTGCGCGCCTTCCACCCGAGCGTGGTGGCGGTCGATCCCATCAGTAATCTCACTCTCGGGCACCACGATTTGGATGTGAAGCCGACGCTCATGCGGCTCATCGATTTCCTCAAGCAGCAGCAGATCACCACGCTCTTCACCTGCCTCAGCTCGGGCGGTGGCGCGACGCCGGAAGACTCGCAACTCGGCGTGTCATCCCTCATGGATACCTGGCTGCTGCTGCGCAATGTGGAGTTCAACGGAGAGCGCAACCGCACGATCTACGTGCTGAAATCGCGCGGCATGGCGCACTCGAACCAGGTGCGCGAGTTCGTCCTGAGCGATCAGGGAATCGACCTGGTGGATGTCTATGTCGGGGCCGACCGCGTGCTCACCGGCGCCGCGCGCGTGGCGCAGGAGACGCACGAGCGAACCGCCGCCGAGATGCGCCGGCAGGGGCACCAGCGCAGGCTGCTGCGGCTCGCCGGGAAACGCAAAGCGATCGAGGCACAGATCGCCGCGCTGCGAGCCGAGGCGGAATCGGAGGCGGCGGAGGTGAGCTTTGCCATCGCACAGCAGACCTTGCAGGAGCAGACGGCGCAGCAAAGCACCCAGGCCATGGCCCAGCTGCGCGGCGCCGCTGCGGGCGGCAACGGCCGGATGAAGGAAGAGCAACCACTGTCATGACACTCCAAGTGGCACGCCCGGCGCCAGCGACCGCCGCGGCCGCAGCGATCTTCGAGCTACGGCTCTACGTCGCCAGCCAGACCGCGAAATCGATCACCGCCATCGCCAATCTCAAGCGCATCTGCGAGACGCACCT
>JBAPMW010001009.1:0-5632 GCA_049278815.1 Hyphomicrobiaceae bacterium | reverse complement strand
ACTGCGACCACGACTGCGATAGCCACAGGCAAGCGTCCGGCGGGTCCGAGCGCAATCATGGCTCCCGCGGCGATGCCCGCTGCGGGCCAGAACGCCGCCACCCCGTCCGGCATCGTCAACAGCGCCATGCTCAGCCGCGCGGCCAGGAAATAGGCCATGCCGACAACCGCGACGGTGCCGCCGACGGCAATCCAGGATCTCCAGGGTTGACCGCTGACTGCCGTCCGGTCCGGCGTCTGCGAGGTATCCAGCACTTGGTATCGCCCCTTGCCCATTAACCAGCGATCGGTAGCGCGCGGACGGTGGGCGCCGAATCACGCGATCCCCCACCTTCGGGAAGGCGGTCCACAAACCGCATCGGCATCTGTGACTTATACTCAGCCCTGTCCAGGGGTGGGCAGAGACTAAAGGTTCGGTTAACGCTGATCCGGCCAAGCGTTAAGGCGCCGCCCGGATCCCCTCTCCCCGCTTGCGGGGAGAGGGTCAGGGTGAGGGGCAGCCCCACGGGAAACCCTCTCCACGAGGGGCCTCCGACAAGGTAAATCCCAAGCGGCGTGCTGGCCCGCAGTTGAGAGGCTGGAGCCTTTTGCTGCCCCTCACCCCCACCCTCTCCCCGTCGCCCTCGGGACCCTTGTGGCGAGGTGGCCATCGCGGATGGCCCGAGGACGGCGGGGAGAGGGGGTTCCTCGCCGGTCCCACTCTATCCACGCCGGGATTCCGTCAGCAGTCTGAGGCGCTCGACAGCCGCCCGCGCAATGCCTCGAAGCGCTCCACCTGCCCGGCGATGAGGTTGCGGTGCTCGTCGCGGCGCACGAAGACCTTGAACATGGCCTCGCCGGCACCGTTGAAGAACTGGAGCGAGCAGGACGGCCGCCCCATGAAGGGGCGGCTGACGAGGACGATGTGGGCGCAATTGTCGGCCTTGATGTGACCGCCGATCGGGCTGTCGCCGTGGAGGTTGAAGTAGCCGCGGCCGAAGGTGCCGGGTGGCACCTTGCCGGCGCACTCAAGCACGATATCGGGGGTGTGCACGATGAAGAGCACCTCGCCCCACTCGGTCAGGGCGTGCAGCACCTCCGCGAACCTTGAGCCGGGCACGATGCTGCGGTGCTCCGCAGGGAGCGCCTGCACCACCTCGAAGGTGCTGACGCCGTAGTCGCGCGCGACCTGCTCCAGGATGCCGTCCGCATTCTGCTTGAGCCGCTCCGCCAGTGGCGGACGCGTTGCCGGGTTGACATCGGACACGGGTGCGCCTCCGCCTACTCGGCCGCGATGCGGCGCTGGGCGCCGTCTGCCGTCACCTCCTGGATCACATGAAAGCCTTCGAACTCGGGATGGCCGAGCGTCGTGGGCTTGGCGTCGGGGTTGCCGGCGCGGGCATGCGCCTTGCGGAAGGCGTCCGACTTGGTCCAGCCCTCGAAGTCGGCGTAGGAGGCCCAGATCGTGTGCGAGGAGTAAAGGACGTGGTCCTCACGCTCCGGCCCCTTGAGGAGATGGAACGCCACGAAGCCCGGCAGCTCGTGCAGGTAGCTCTCGCGGGTCAGCCAGACGTTCTCGAAATCCGCCGTGCAGTCCTTGAGCACCTTGAAGCGGTTCATGGCGATATACATGATGGTCTCCTCCTCCGACGGCACAGGGCCTCAAAGCCAGCCCTGCCGAAGCATTGCGGCAGGACAGCGGATGCGACATGGCGCTCCCGGTCCCCTGCCACCAGTCCGCGGGCCCGTCAATCATGGGGCCCGCGGGATCATTTGTCGACTCTTGTATTCAACATGCCAGAGATGCGGGCAAGTCAGAATTTCATCTTGGCCGTCAACAGGCCTCCCTCACGCTGATACATCGTGTCACGCCCCTTGCAACTCGTCCCAGAATGAGTGGCTAGCTGGCTGACAAGCGCGTGCGAGCGCCGCTGGCGGGCTTGCTCGGATCGAGCGCGCGTGGCTCAAGCCGGTCCCAACGGAGAGGACTTGCAAACCTAGTGATTGTTGACATAGACAGTCAAGAATATGGTTGACGATCGCAACACCTGCGAAGCATTCGGGCCACACGCATGACGGATCGTCCGGGGACACCAAGATCGGGGGCACCAAGATCGGGGGCACCAAGATGGAGCAGCACAAGAGATGCGAGAGACCGGCCGAGCCGCGCCCGGCAGGGGAGCCGTCGCCTCGCTTCAAGGTGAGCGAGCTCCTGGGCAAGGCGAGGGAGGCGATCCTGGTGCACGGCGGGGAGGAATACCGCTTGCGCATCACGTCGAACGGCAAGCTGATCCTGACAAAGTGAGAAGCGAGAGGTGGCACATGCATGGCCGACGTCTGGCTTTCGCGTTGGCTCTGGGGCTCATCGCCATCGCGGGCGGAGCGGTGGCGGCATCCGCGCAGGTGAAGGTCGTCGATGCCGGCGGA
Organism: Hyphomicrobiaceae bacterium; assembly: GCA_049278815.1. GTDB lineage: Bacteria > Pseudomonadota > Alphaproteobacteria > Rhizobiales > Hyphomicrobiaceae > AWTP1-13. The sequence goes on along the minus strand of JBAPMW010001009.1, from coordinate 3,227 downwards.
CGCGAGGTCGCCATCAGGGACGCGTCGCGCATCCTGTGCATCGGTGGCGACGTGACGGAGATCGTCTATGCGCTTGGCGCGGGAGCCCGGGTCACGGCAGTCGATAAAAGAGCGGGCCAGTGTCGACGCGCGCGCTCAGCTCCCATTGCACGGCGAATTATGACCCGTTTCGCCTGAAGATCCCTCCTGCGTTCCCTGAGCCCGCCTCCGGCGGAAGCTTGGGGGCTACTGGTTGTCGCCGGGCGATCGGGGAGCAGCTGCAATGTACTGGGATGGGATCTCAATGGTCCATGAGAAGCCTTGCGGAGCATACTCGGTTACGACCTTGGCATCGAGGGCGTGCTCGATGGCTTTCTCAATGAGCGTGCTGCCGAAGCCCACGCGGGAGGGGCGCGTCACTGGCGGGCCGTTGCGCTCCTGCCAGCTCAAACGCAATACCTCGGGCCCGTCGCTGACGATTTCCCAGTCCACTGCGATCGCTCCCTCGGCAGTTGAAAGGGCGCCGTACTTTGCCGCGTTGGTCGCGAGCTCGTGCAGGGCAAGACCGACGTGCTGCGCGGCATCCGCTGCGAGATAGAAATCGGGCCCTTGCAGCGTCACGCGTCCACCAGGGTCGAAGGTCTCCAATTGCACGCGCACGAGATCAGAAAGGCGCGCGCGCTTCCAACCCTCACTGACGAGCAGATCGTGCGAGAGCGCCATTGAGTGCAGCCGGTCGGCGAAGCGGTCTTGGAACTGGTCAAACGTGTCGGCAAAGCGGGCGGTCTGGCTTGCGATCGCCTGAACGACGGCAAGAAGGTTCTTGGTGCGATGCGTACTCTCGTTCAACAGAAGCCGGATGTGGTCTCGTGCGCGGTTCCGCTCGGTGACATCCCGTGCAATCACCGAAATCCCTTGAGGGACGCCGGCTGCTTCGAAGCTGGCGATGCCAATGGCAACCTCGATCGGCCTGCCACACCTGTCGATTTGCAAGGTCTCGAGTTGCGATTGCTTCGCTTGCAGCACGCGCTCGAGCGACTGGTCCGGTTCTGACCCTCGAGAGGGAAACAGCACGTGCACCTTGCGCCCGATGATCTCGTCAGGCGCATACCCATAGAGACGCTCGGCGGCCTTGTTCCATGTTGTGATGATCCCGTCCGGCGTCAGACTGTAGATCGCATCTGCCGACGAATTGACAATGGCTTCATGGCGCCGACGCAGCTCCTGTCGCGTCAGGTCCGTCACGATCACGCAATGCATCTTGCTGTTGTCGATCGAGAGCGGAGCTGAGGAAACGTACACGTTTCGCGTTTCGCGACCGCTGCCGCAAATCAGCCGGATATCGCGACCTGGGCCGAACAAGCGCGCGGGGTCACAGTCTGAAGGGTCGGCAATAAACTCGGCCAGATCGCGACCGCGGAGCCGCGCGACAGACACGCCCACGAGGCTTGCGAACGCAGCGTTGGCGTACATGATCACGCCGGCTGCAGATACGGTGAGGGCGCCCTCATGCATTTGTTCCACCAGCAGCCGGTAAGGCGTGTCGGCCGACTTAAGGCTGTACACGGCCGGCCCGGTAGGACCCTGCGCAACGATGGCGTCGATCTCGCCGGTGCGAATGGCGCGCAGAGCGTCCGCAGCCTCGGCCAGCTGCCGGCGCAGGCGCTCCAGCTCCTCCCCCTGGGGATCAGCTGCCATCTCAAGGAGCCAGAACGAGAGCGCGCAGTCGGCTCGTTTCAGACATGTCTCCGACCAGGAGCTTCACCGGCTTCGGCCGGTGGCGTATCAGCGTCGGAGCGACAATGATGTTGGCGGGCTGCGCCCTCTCAGGCGCCTCGTAAAGGTCGACAATCTCCAAATCGTAGTCGTCCCCGAGCTCGCGGCCGCAAAAGTCGCGCACGTTGGAGATCGCGCGCAGCGAGCGGGGCGTTGCGCCCGTAATGAAGAGCGTCAGGTTGTATCGACTGGCTTTCACGCGCTCGACTGCTCCCGGTCCTTGGGGCGAACGTCCAGACCGACCAGAACGCGCTCCTGGTCGGAAAGATCGCCCAGAATCCTTTTTATGGGCTCGGGCAGGCGGCGCACCAGGGTCGGAAGAGCGATGATCTGGTCACCAGCGGCGAGCTGCGGCTTCTCCACAAGGTCGATCACCTCGATGCTATACCTGCCCTCGAGGTGCTCCCTGCAGATACGCTTCAGGTTGTTGATAGCCCGCACCGATTTCTCGGTGTGACCGGCCACGTAAAGGCGTAGGTCCCAGTTCCCGATAGCTGTCATCGTCCACTCTGCTCGGCTTGGGCAGTCCTCGGGGCAAAATCGATCAACCGCACGCCCGAGCCGGTGATCTCCATCCTGCGCACGGCGCTGGAATGCTCCATGCCGCGGGCCTTGACGATATGGAGCCGACGCGAGAACTCGTTATCAGAACGCTGGTTCCTGAGCACGATCCAGGTATCCATGATCGAGGAGATGTCGAGACCACTTGGACCCTCCTGATCCTGCAAGCTGAGATAGAGAGCGGTGACCATGTTGCTCTTGAGGTAGTCGGCAAGCCTCACCGCCATGGCAGCAGTCTGATAGTGCATCCCGCTCGCAACCAACGCCGAGAGCGGGTCGACGACTACGGCGGAAGGGGAGAAATCGCGCACTGCCTTGATCATCAGGGCGAGGTGCATCTCAAGCCCTCCGAGGCTGGGACGCGATGATTGGACCCGCAGCAATCCCCGGTCGATCCAAGGCTGCAAATCGATGCCCGCCGAGCGCATATTGCGCACGAGCTGGCTCGGGCTTTCCTCGAACGCAAAGTAGATGCACCGTTCGCCGCGGCTGCAGGTCCGGTCCGCGAAGTGCGCACCGATGGTCGTCTTCCCGGTGCCGGGACCGCCGGTCAGCATCGTGCTGCTGCCCCGGAAGTAGCCGTTGGCCCCAAGCATGGAATCGATCTCTGATATTCCCGAGGAGACCGTCTCTTCGCTCGCAAGATGTGTAAGCCCAATTGAGGTGATCGGCACCACGGTGATGCCGTCATCATCGATCAGGAATGGATACTCGTTGCTGCCGTGCGGTGTGCCTCGATACTTGACGACCCGCAGTCGCCGGGTCGAGAGATCATCGATGATCCTGTGATCGAGAAGGATCACGCAGTCGGACACGTATTCTTCGATACCGTGCCGCGTCAGGGTGCCCTCGCCGCGCTCGGCCGTGATCACTGTGGTCAGCTCGCGGTCCTTGAGCCAATCGAACAACCG
>JBAPMW010001008.1:0-1524 GCA_049278815.1 Hyphomicrobiaceae bacterium | reverse complement strand
GCCGACGACAGCGCAAACGCGGCCAGCCCGATGCCGTCGTGCCACCAGGCGGGCGCGTCGGCGACGAGACCGGCCTCCACGTAAAACAGGCTGGCAGCGCGCAGCGCGTTGCCGGCCACGGCGAGCGCGAGCGCCGCCGCCAACCCGATGAGCATCCGTGCCGGCGACAGCCGCAGCAGCACACACCCAAGGAGCGTCAGCAGCAGCCCCGCCCACAGCATGCTGACGCCGCTGCAGGGGGCGTCGAACTGCACCATCTCCCCCTGCCAGACCAGGAACGTTCCCTGCCGCTCGATTCCCAGCCCCTGCAGGCGCAGGAGCCCTACGGTCAGCATCGCCGAGACGATCCGCATGGGGTAGGCGAGCACGAACTGCAGCGACGGCAGCACCGGCAGGGACAGTGCCACGAGCCCCCAGAACGCAAACGGCGGGCGCTCCTTCAGCAGCGCCACGTGCAGGCAATAGAGCGTGGTCGAGATGGCGATTGCCGCGCGGACGATGGGCGGCAGGACTGCGTACGACGCGGCATAAAGGAGCAGGAGCCCCGCGATCGACAGGAGCGGCATCGGCGGCGCCGCTCCGGTCTTCCCGGCCCCTTGAGTGGTCCTTTGGCCGCGCCGGCTCAGGCCGACCGCCGTCAGGAAGACGACGGTGAGAACGAGCGCCGCCGCCTCGTCCGGGGCGGCCGTGACGCGCGCGAGATACCAGCGCCACGCCTCCCACGTCGCCGCGGCGACCAGCGCGGTGACGTACAGCGGCCGCATTATGCCGCCATCGCCCGCTGCCGGCGGCAGCGCCACGCCAGCCAGCTCAGCGCCAGGCAAGCCATAAGCATCAGCGCCCACTCGTGCGGCTCGGGGATGGTCGGCACGGTGGCCTGGCTGACCGGGGTGAGGCGGCTGTCGTCGTACTGCTGCTTGGTCTCCAGCACGACCACCCCGCTCACGGGCGTCACCAGCCGATACCGGACAGCGAGGGCGACGGCATCGGCGCGATTGCCGCCCTTGTCGCGGATGAGCGCGTCGATGCGCTCCTTGGCCCACAATCGGGCGATGTGATCGGAGCCTTTCGGCGTGCCCTCGCCGGCCGTGCCGGGGTCGGCCCTGGCGCGCCGCAGCACCGGCCGCGGCGCATCGCCGAGCTCGCGCGCAAAGAAGGCGGCGAGGTCGGCCTCGGGCGAGGCGATGCGCGGCAGGAGGCGCGCGCTCCAGCCCCACGGTCTGTCGGGCAGCAGCTCGTTCGGCCCCGGGTCGACGGCGTAGAGGGTGATCTCCGGCAGGCGCGTCAGACGCTCGGTGGCCTGCTCGATCTGGGCGGCGCTGCGGCGGAAGGGCACCGGCTGCGGCCCGTGCACCCACAGGAGCCTGGCGTCCGGCTCCGACTCCAGCGCCAGCAGCGCCTCGGCCAGCGCCGGGCCGTTGTCCTGCCCGCCCACGTAGGCGACCTCGCCCAGCAGCCGGGCCAGGCGCTCCTTGTGCGCATCGGAGGCCGGGGCGAGCGCGATCCGCCGCAGAGGCTCCGTTG
>JBAPMW010001007.1:0-2704 GCA_049278815.1 Hyphomicrobiaceae bacterium | reverse complement strand
GGGAGACGCAGGACAGGCGACGGCGCGTTCGCGATTCGACAATGCCAGCATCCGGAGCAAATGGGTGGCCAACTCCGTTCCTTCCCGGTGATCCATGGACATCTTGATCGTGGGCGGCACGGGCTCCGGCGGACAAAGCCTCATCCGGCACCTTCGGAGCCGCGGCCCGAAAGCCCGTTTGACGGTCGTCTCGCGGACAGCGACGGCGCTGTCGGGTGTCGAGCGCGTGCTGAGGGGGCACTACGCCGACCTGATCGCCTCATCCGAGGTCCGCCGGCAGCTGGCCGGCTTCGACGCGGTCGTGCATCTGGCGGACGGGCTGTCGGTCCTCCAGCATTCGCCGCATGCCGCGGACGAGGCGCTGGCCGGCCGGCTGATCGGCGCCTCCGAGGGCCTGGCGGCAGCCGTGCGCGATGCGCGCGTGCCGCTCCTCGTCCATGTGAGCTCGATCAAGGCGCTCTGCGACGAGGCGGACGACCGCGTGCTGGTCGAGACCTCGCCATCGCGCGCGACAACGCTCTACGGCCGCTCGAAGTGGCAGCTGGAGCAGCGGCTCGCGGCCGCGCTGACCCGATCGGACACGCGCCTGGCGATGGTGCGCAATCCGGTCATGTACGGGGGAGCCAAGCCGGGGAGCATGAGCCGGCTGCTGAGGCTCGCCGATTCGCCCCTGCCGCTGCCGCTTGCCGGGCTCGCCAATAAGCGCAGCCTGCTCGCGCTCGGCAACTTCGCAAGTGCCCTGGCGGCGATCGTCGAAGCCGGCCTCGAGCCTGGAGCCGACGCCGCCAGCGGCGCCTTCCACGTGCACGACGGCCCGGCGCTCAGCACCACGGAGATCGTGGAGACGCTGCGCGCGGGCCTGGGGCGGCGCCGGGGGCTCTTCCCTATCGGCGCGCTGGCGACCGGCCTCGCTGGCCGGACGCCCGCCATCGGTCCGGCAGTGCGCCGCCTCTACGGCTCGCTCGAGCTGTCCGATGCACGCTTCCTTAAGTGCTTCAGGTGGACCCCCGTCATCGACAGCAGGGACGCCCTCAGCCGTATGGCGAGGTCCGCCACGGGCGGAGGATGATCGCGTGGCAGAGATGCCGACCGCCTCTGCCGCGCGCCGAGCCCACGCGCCGGCAGGCGCCTCAGAACTTGCGGATCAGTCCGACCAGCCGGCCCTGGATATCGACCTGGTCGGGGCCGAAGATGCGCGTCTCGTAGTTCGGGTTGGCGGCCTCCAGCGCGATCGATGCGCCCTTCTTGCGCAGGCGCTTGAGCGTGGCCTCCTCCTTGTCCACCAGGGCCACGACGATGTCGCCGTTCTCCGCCGTCTCGCAGCGGCGCACGATGACGATATCGCCCTCGTTGATGCCGGCGTCGATCATGGAGTCGCCCTTCACCTCCAGCGCGAAGTGCTCGCCGCTGCCGATGAGGTCGGGCGGGACCGTGATGTCCTGCGTATGATTCTGGATGGCGCTGATCGGCACGCCCGCGGCGATGCGGCCCATCAGCGGGACACTGGTGGAATGGCCGGACAGGCTGGCCGGCGCCAACTGCGCCGGGCGGCGCCCGCTGCCCTCTATCACGGCGGGATTGAACCCCGCGCGGGCCGGCGCACCTTCGCCGCCGTGCACACCCCCTCCAAGGCCCCCCTGGGCGTGCATGGCGTCGGGAAGCTTGATCACCTCGATGGCACGCGCGCGATGCGGCAGGCGGCGGATGAAGCCGCGCTCCTCCAGCGCCATGATCAGGCGGTGCACGCCCGATTTGGACTGCAGATCCAGCGCCTCCTTCATCTCCTCGAAGGAGGGCGGCACCCCCGTCTCCTGAAGCCGCGCGTGGATGAAAACGAGCAGCTCTTTCTGCTTGGTCGTGAGCATGGAAGCCTCCTGAGGCGCACCGCCGCCTGCGCGACTCGAACGCCACGCCGTACAAACCAGGAACACCATAGGTGTTCGTCGGATGTTCTGCAAGCACATTCGCAATCGCGGCCACGGCTCGGCACCCGAGGGCATCGCGGGCCATCGCCGGCGATCGCGCCGCCCTGGCGGGCGCTACACGTCCAGGGGCAGGACGGGCACCAGGCTGCCTGCTGCGAGGGCGGGAGCATGGGGAGGGCGGATCAGCAGGCAATCGGCCTGCGCGAGCGGTGTGAGGAGCGAGCTGTGCTGGTCGGGAAAGGTCACGACCTCCAGCACGCCGTCGTCTCCCGGCGTGCTCGCCGCGCGCATGTAGTGCTGGCGCGCGCCGTTGGCCTCGAGCGGCACTGCCAGGCGCGCCGCGATGGGCCGCACGCACCCCTCCACCGGCCGGCCGAGCAGGGCCCAGATGAGCGGCAGGAGAAACAGCCGGGCGCCGACCGTGGCAGAGGCCGGATTGCCGGGCAGCCCCAGCACGCGCAGGGCGCCCAGGCGCCCGAACATGAGCGGCTTGCCGGGCCGCATGTTGATCTTCCAGAACGCGAGCGCCAGGCCGCGCTCCGCCAGCACCGGGGCGACGAGGTCGTGCTCGCCCACCGAGGCGCCGCCGATGGTCACCAGGACGTCGGCCCCGTCGGCCCCATTGGCCATGTCGGCCGCCATGTCAACCACCTGGGCGATGTGGCGGGCGAGGTCCTCGCGCGTGTCGCGGGCGATGCCGAGCTGGCGCACCTCCGCGCCGGCGGCTTGCGCGATCCCGGCGATGCACAGATGGTTGGAGGCGACGATCTGGCCCGCTC
>JBAPMW010001006.1:0-1950 GCA_049278815.1 Hyphomicrobiaceae bacterium | reverse complement strand
TGAAGGCCGCGGGTGTGGCCGAGTGCGTGCGGCTCGACGCGCGCGATACCAAGGCGGTGGAGGCCGAGGCCCAGCGCCTGGGGCCGATCGACGTGCTCTTCAACGCGGCGGGCTTCGTGCATCACGGCACGGTGCTGGACTGCTCGGAGGCGGACTGGGATCTCTCCTTCGACCTCAACGTCAAGTCCATGCACCGCACCATCAGGGCGTTCCTGCCGGGCATGCTGGCCAGGGGCGGCGCCTCCATCGTCAATATCGCCTCGACCGTGAGCTCGATCCGGGCGGCGCCCAATCGCTACGTCTACGGCGCCACCAAGGCCGCCATCATCGGTCTCACCAAGGCGGTGGCCATGGACTTCATCGCCAAGGGCATCCGCTGCAACTGCATCTGCCCCGGCACCGTCCAATCGCCCTCGCTCGACGCCCGCATCGCGGCTTTGGGCCAACAGGTGGGCGGCACCGACAAGGCCCGCGCCATGTTCATCGCCCGCCAGCCCATGGGCCGGCTCGGCACGGCCGAGGAGATGGCGGCGGTGGCGGTGTATCTGGCCTCGGACGAGTCGGCGTTCACGACGGGCCAGGCGATTATCGCCGACGGTGGGTTTACATTGTAGCGGTCGTGCTGGTGGGTACCTCATACATGCGCACCGTATTGCGCTGGTTCCTTGGACTACTCGTGCGGACCGTCGCTACGCTTGTCCTTATAGTCATCGTTGCTCTTGCCGCGGGCTTCGCGGCTTTCGATTGGTTCTACTTTCAGTCACAGCGGCCGCAGATAGCTCAACTTATCGCAGCGGCGCCGCAAGAGGAGCGCAATCCGCCTGACACGCTCGTACGGCTGCTGCGTGCCGCCTCCTCTCGACGGATCGCGTCATGGACATATCGGGTCCTGTACCATGACCACGCGAACCCCACTGGGATAAGGGCCTACGGCGTGGGCGCGCACCATCCAGAATTGCGAGCATTGTTGTGGCGGGCCTGCTTGTGGCTCCACCTTTCAGAGCAGGAGCAGGTCACGCTCATTGTCTCGCGAAGCCGCTTCTATTTGGGGCGTCACATGCTGGGTTATGCAGCCGCGTCCCAGGCGCTGTTCAACCGGCCGCTCGCATCCCTATCGAACGACGAAGCCGCGACACTTGTCGTCGGCTGGCACTTGGGGTGCTTTTATGGCAACTCCGCTTTCTGTGCGCAGCGTCGCGACGCCCTTCTGTTGGCCCTTAAGGAGATGTGATGCCCCGCTTCTCTGCCCACCTGAACTTCCTGTTCACAGAGCTGCCGCTGCTCGACCGCTTCGAGGCGGCGGCGAAGGCGGGCTTCACGGCGGTGGAGTGCTCCAACCTCTACGACGCCACGGCCGGGGAAATTGCGGCGCGGCTGAAGGCCAACGGGCTGACGCTGGCGCTGTTCAACATGCCGATGGGCGACGCCGCCGCCGGGGAGCGGGGGCTGACCGCCCTGGCGGGCCGGGAGGGCGACTTCTGGGCGGCGTTCGAGACGGCGCTCAGGTATGCCGAGGCCACCGGCGGGCGGCGCATGCATCTGCCGGCGGGGCTCACGCAGCACGGGGCGCAGCACGCCACCTACGTCGCCAACCTCAGGCGGGCGGCCAAGGCGGCAGCGGCGGCCGGCATCGAGGTGCTGATCGAGCCGATCAACCGGCGCGACATGCCGGGCTTCTTTCTCTCGCGGACGGAACAGGCGCGCGACGTCATCGCCGAGGTGGGAGAGCCCAATCTGCGGCTGCAATTCGATCTCTACCATCGCCAGATCGCCCAGGGTGACGTGGCGACCGCGATCGAGGCGTTCGCGCCCATCGCCGGCCACTACCAGATCGCCAGCCCCCCGGACCGCGGCGAGCCCGACGACGGCGAGATGAACTACACCTACCTGCTCCGGCTGATCGACCGCACCGGGTTCGACGGCTGGGTCGGCTGCGAGTACCGGCCGCGC
>JBAPMW010001005.1:0-4510 GCA_049278815.1 Hyphomicrobiaceae bacterium | reverse complement strand
GCAACGGCCGCATCGAGGCGACCGAGATCGACGTTGCGATCAAGACCGCGGGGCGGATCAAGGATATCTTGGTCAACGAGGGAGACTTCGTCTGAGGCGCAGAGACGGCAAGCCCAGGCACAGCTGCACCGCGCGACGATCAGTGTGGATACGGCGAATAGCCTGGTGACCCAGCGGGAGGCAGAGAAAAAGGCCGCCTCGCTGTTGTGAGTGGGTGACCTGACAGGTCGGCAGCATCCTTCTTCTGTGGTCCAATCCTTTGGCTCGGCCCCTGCGGAGCATCCTCCCGTCCCGACGGCACGTCATGTGACCCGTCGCCTGCAGCGGCCGTCAAGGATGGCGCGCAGCGCCACCCCGCGCGGGCTCGTCCTTGACGGACGCGAGCACGGCGGCACCATTGGTGCGAACGGGACGGAGGAGAGGCCATGGGCGACACCGATCTCATGCAGCTTGCTCTGGGGCTGATGCCGCCGTGGCAGGATCAAGGCCTGCGCCTTCGATGCCGACAAGCGCCGCCTCGACATCGAGATCGACCTCGCCAGGGGCGGCCGCTTCTGCTGCCCCGTTTGCGGCAAGCCCGACTGCCCGCGGTGCACGACACCGCCAGGCAGGAGTGGCGCCACCTCGACTTCTTCCAGCACCAGGCGTTCCTGCACGCGCGCACGCCTCGCATCACGTCCTCCGACTGCGGCATCGCCGTGCAGGTGAGCCAGCGGTCGAGGGAGGGCTCGCCCCAGGCGCGGGAGGGCTGTGCGTAGATGCCCTGCCCTGATCCGTGGCATGATGAAGTGAAATCGACCTTCAGGAGCACGCTATGCACCACTACAAAATCGCGACTGTCGTCGGCAGTCTTCGTCGCGGTTCATCGACACTCTCCTCTCCCAAGCTTGCCGTCTCCGCCCCTGTCTCCGCCCCTTGACAGCCACCGCCGCCCCAGGCACAAGCAGCGCCCCGACCCGCCGGCGGAATTGACCGCTGGCGCGCCGGTCACCCTTACCTGCTTGGTTGGCAGCGAGTGAGAGAAGCCCATGAACAAAGCCGTCAGCGACATTACCGTATCCTTTCCCGATGGAGCCAAGCGCTCCGTACCCCGCGGCATCACCGGCAAGGCCCTCGCCGAGGGCATCTCCAAGTCGCTGGCCAAGCGCGCCGTGGTCATGCTGGTGGACGGCAAGCTCGCCGATCTGGCCGACGCCATTGACCAGGATGCAGCCGTCAAGATCCTCTCCCGCACCGATCCGGAGGCGCTGGAGCTGATCCGGCACGACGCCGCGCACGTGATGGCGGAGGCGGTGCAGGCCTTGTGGCCCGGCACCCAGGTCACCATCGGCCCGGTGATCGAGAACGGCTTCTTCTACGACTTCGCCAAGGCAGAGCCCTTCCATCCCGACGACCTGGAGAGGATCGAGGCCAAGATGCGCGAGATCATCGCGCGCAACGCCCCCTTCACCAAGGAGCTGTGGAGCCGCGATCAGGCCAAGGCCTTCTTCAGGAAGAAGGGCGAGCTGTTCAAGATCGAGCTGGTCGATGCGATCCCTGAGGGGGAGGGCCTCAAGATCTACAAGCAGGGCGAGTGGCTGGACCTGTGCCGCGGCCCCCACATGACCTCGACCGGGCAGATCGGCAAGGCGTTCAAGCTCACCCACTTCGCGGGCTCCTACTGGCGCGGCGACCATACCCGGGAGCGGCTGCAGCGCGTGTACGGCACCGCCTGGGCCACCGAGCCGGAGCTGGCGGCCCATCTCAAGATGCTCGAGGAGGCCGAGAAACGCGACCACCGCAAGCTCGGGCGCGAGATGGACCTCTTCCACTTCCAGGAGGAGGGGCCGGGCGTCGTGTTCTGGCACCCCAAGGGCTGGGAGCTGTTCCAGAATCTCATCAACTACATCCGCCGCCGGCAGACCGCCGCCGGCTACCGCGAGGTGAACGCGCCGCAGCTCCTCGACAAGTCCATGTGGGAGACCTCGGGCCACTGGGAGTGGTTCCGCGAGAATATGTTCACCTCCGTGACCGAGGACGAGCGCGAGTTCGTCATCAAGCCGATGAACTGCCCCGGCCACATCCAGATCTTCAAGCACGGGCTGCGCTCCTACCGCGAGCTGCCCTACCGCGTGGCCGAGTTCGGCTCCGTGCACCGCTACGAGCCGTCCGGCGCCCTGCACGGGCTGATGCGCGTGCGCGCCTTCACCCAGGACGATGCGCATGTGTTCTGCACCCAGGAGCAGCTCGCCAGCGAGTGCATCACGATCAACGACCTGATCCTCTCGATCTACCGCGACTTCGGGTTCGAGGAGATCACCATCAAGCTCTCCACCCGCCCGGAGAAGCGCGTGGGCGACGATGCGCTGTGGGACCAAGCCGAGGCGGTGATGTCGGCCATCCTGGAGGACATCCGCGCGCAGTCGAACGGCAAGGTGAGGACCGGCATCAACCCCGGCGAGGGCGCCTTCTACGGCCCGAAGTTCGAGTACGTGCTGCGCGATGCCATCGGCCGCGACTGGCAGTGCGGCACCACCCAGGTGGACTTCAACCTGCCGGCCCGCTTCGGCGCGTTCTACATCGACGCGGACGGCGAGAAGAAAACCCCGGTCATGATCCACCGGGCGCTGTTCGGCTCGCTGGAGCGCTTCATCGGCATCTTGCTGGAGAGCACCGCCGGGCACCTGCCGCTATGGCTGGCGCCGGTCCAGGCCAAGGTGTGCACCATCGTCTCGGATGCGGATGCCTATGCCGAGGAGGTCCAGGCCGCCCTTCGCAAGGCCGGCCTGCGCGCCGAGATCGACCTGCGCAACGAGAAGATCAACTACAAGGTGCGCGAGCATTCGCTGGCGAAGGTGCCGGCGCTGGTGGTGGTCGGCAAGCGCGAGGCCGAGGAGCGCACCGTGTCGCTCCGGCGGCTCGGCCTGCAGGCGCAGGAGGTGATGCCGCTGGCGGCTGCCGTGGAGCAGCTGGCCGCAGAGGCCGTGCCGCCGGATCGCAGGGCGCAGTAGGGGAACCGGCGAGGAGCCCCCTCTCCCCGCCGCCCTCGGGCCATCCACGATGGCCACCTCGCCACAATGGTCCCGAGGGCGACGGGGAGCCTCTCATCGGCGGGAGTGCATGCCGCCTGGGATTCGCGTTGTCGGAAGCCCCTCGCGGAGAGGGTTCCCGTGCGGCTGCCCCTCACCCTAACCCTCTCCCCGCAAGTGCGGGGAGAGGGGATTCGGGCGACGCCTCAATCCGGGCGTTACTAGACTCCCCAGTCCATCGGTTTCTCACGGCATCGGCAGCGCCTCGTGCTCCTTCAGCACGCGGCCGCCGTCGCCGTCGGTCTCGATCAGCTTGACGCGGTAGCCCCAGAGCTGGGCCAAGTACTGCAATGTGCGCTCGGCCTCGGTCTTGTCGAGGAGGATGCCGTTGCGGGCGTGGTGGGTGATGACCAGGCGGCGGCTGCCGGAGAGATCGGCGTCGGTGATCTGCAGGTCGGGGTCCTGCGCGGCCACGTCGTAGAGGTTGGCGAGGCGGCGGCGCAGGTTGCGGTAGCCCTGCTCGTTGTGGATGACGGCGACGTCCATGGTGCTCTCCCGGGCGTCGTCGTCCACCGCGAACAGGCGGAAGTCGCGGATCAGTTTGGGGCTTAGGAACTGGCGCAGGAAGCTCTCGTCGCGGTAGTCGGCCCAGGCCTGCTTCAGGGTGCCCATCCAGTCACCGCAGCCGGCGATGTCGGGGAACCACTCCCGATCCTCGTCGCTGGGCTCGGTGCAGATGCGCCGGATGTCGTTCATCATGGCGAAGCCAAGCGCATAAGGGTTGATGCCGGAGAAGTGGCGGTTGTTGAAGGCTGGCTGGTAGATGACCGACGAGTGCGAGTGCAGGAACTCCAGCATGGTTCCGTCGGTGAGGAGGCCGCGCTCGTAGAGCGTGTTCATGACGTTGTAGTGGACGAAGGTGGCGCAACCCTCGTTCATCATCTTCGTCTGGCGCTGCGGGTAGAAATACTGCGAGAGCAGGCGCACGATGCGTAAGAGCTCGCGCTGCCAGTCCGCCAGCTTGGGGGCGTTCTTCTCCAGAAAGTAGAGCAGGTTCTCCTCGGGCAGGCCCAGGCGCCGCTGCTCGTTCTTGACCTCGGTCGGCTCGTTGTCGCTCTCGCGCGTAATGTCGGGCAGCGTCCGGTAGATGGGATCGAACGTCGCCTCCTCGTAGGCCCGGCGTTGAGCGGCCTTCTCCTTCTCGCGCTTGGCGATGTTGCGCGGACGCGGGCGCAGATCGCGGCTGACACCCTGGTTCATGAGCGCGTGGGCGGCATCCAGCGTGGCCTCCACCGCGCTCTCTCCGTACTTCTCCTCGCACTCGGCTACGTAGCTCTTGGCGAAGCTCAGGTAGTCGATGATGTGGTCCGGCTGGGTCCACATCCGGAACTGGTAGTTGTTCTTGAAGAAGTGGTTGTGGCCGTAGGCGGCGTGGGCGATCACCAGCGTCTGCATGGTCATGGAGTTCTCCGCCATGACGTAGCTGATGCAGGGGTCGGAGT
>JBAPMW010001004.1:0-18381 GCA_049278815.1 Hyphomicrobiaceae bacterium | reverse complement strand
CGTATTGATAGCAAGAGAAAGTTCTTGTGGCCACAACGACACAAATCCGTTTTATCGCCACGATATTCTCGATCCGAATTGGCATATGCGGCTTCCATTTAGTAGTTATCGAGAAAATCTTGTGCGAGTCGCTGCGCGATATCCAGCCCATGCCTCACGCATAAGGCGGGTATCCGATCCGTACCGGCGAGCAGGCCCTCGTTAAGGTCGCTCCACCCGCGTCGCGTCCCAAAGCGTCTCCCCGGGGGTTTCCCAGGGCGTCTCAAGTCCCAGCGTCAAGTGACCATCGCGTCTTCTGCGTCTCGCGTCCGGCTCGGAGCGCGTGCTGTCCGCGCGTGCTGCGGCCCGGACACGGGAGCGCTATCGGGGGCCTGGCGCGCCTTCGCCCCCAGGCAGCACGGCAACTTCATGTGGAGAGAGGAACCATGACTGGGGGTCTAATGAAAACCGCAAGCCAAGGCGCCATCGCCGCCGCATTGGCCGGCCTGCTGCTGAGCTCAGGCTCCGCCCTGGCCGCCGATCTTGGCGGCAACTGCTGCGCAGACCTTGAGGAGCGTATTGCTGAACTGGAGGCCACGACGGTGCGTAAGGGCAACCGGCGCGTCTCCCTCACCCTGAGCGGCCACGTCAATCGCTCGCTGATGTACTGGAACGACGGCTTCCGGGACGACGTCTACTCGGTGGACAACGCCATTGCCAACTCGCGCTTCCGCCTGTCAGGCAGCGCCAAGCTCGGCGCCGACGTTACAATCGGCTTCCTCACCGAGTTCAGCATGGCGTTCGGCGCCCGGTCCCACCAGGTGAGCCAGATCGACGACGATGGCTTTAGCGTGATCGGCGGCATCGTGGGCGGCTTGGGGTTCGGCGACGGCATCGGCGGCGCCGGCGACTCGGTCCTCGATTTTAACCAGGCCAACTGGTACGTGAGCAGCAACCACTGGGGCCGGCTGACCGTTGGCCGCTTGGCCAGCGCCACGGCGGGCATCGCCGTCATCGACCTCAGCAACACCGGCATCGTGGCCAACAGCCAGCCCTTCCTGTGGGGCGGCGGCATGCTGCTGCGCAACGGCGAAGGCTCGCTTGCAGCCCTCACCTGGGGGCAAATGTGCGGCGGACCGGGTAGCGCAGTCACGGCGGCATTCTTCGGCAATGCCGGTCCCTACTCCACCGACTGCGGCATCCATGCGCTCACCCGCAGGGACGCGGTCATGTACACCAGCCCGACTTGGCACGGTTTTACCGTCTCGGGCGCCTTCGGCGAGGACGACTTCTGGGACGTGGCCGGCCGCTACGCCGGCGAATGGTATGGCTTCCGCGTGGCCGCCGGCATCGGCTACCGCTGGTACGAGGATCGCGAGCCGGACCGGATCGTCCTCGGCCCCCCCGACGCGAGGCTCGACGATACCCACCGCCGGCATTGGCTCACATCCGCAAGCTTGATGCACACCGCCACGGGCCTGTTCGTCAGCGGCGCCTGGACGCAGTATCAGTATGAAGGCAGCAACCCCCACGAGATCTTCGACCTCGATCCCGGCCGCAACCGGCCCGATACGACCCTGTGGTACGTCAACGGCGGTATCCAGAAGAACTGGCTCGGAGTCGGCGCCACAACCTTCTACGGCGAGTATGGCCGCGTCGAGGATGGCATCACCGGCCTCGTCGCTGCGCCCCTCGGTACGGGTGCCCTGCTGAGCTCTGGCCTCGGCCCGCTCGGTGCGGAGGGCGTCGTGTTCGACAGCGAGATGACCTGGTGGGGCGTGGGCGTCGTGCAGAAGATCGACGCGGCGGCGATGGATCTTTACCTGGCCTACCGGCAGTATTCTGCCACCATCATCATGGGTGACTCCGCCGTTGCCGGCGACGCCGTGCAGATCCGTGGCGGCCTGGAGGACATCTGGTACATCCAAGCCGGCGCACGCATCCAGTTCTGATGCGCCGGCTTAACTGCCTCAATGCCGGTGTCAGGCCCGACGGGCCTGACACCTTCGCTTTCTGCCAGATCAGAACCTGATGCGCGCGCCGCCCACGACCATATCCATGTCGTTGATGTCGAGCCCACCGATATCGAGCTCGGCGCTGTACCTCCTGTAGGAGAGGAAGACCTCCATGGCCGCCGCATCGATGTGCTGCACGACGCCCAGGCCCCACATCTGGGCCGTCGAGTCGACGGCCGGGACGCCGGAGGGGTTAGTACCGGCCGCCGGCGGGCCGAACACCACGATCTGGCCATTGTTCGAGAAGTTGTCTGCGCCGCCCTCAACGCGGGCGTACTCGCCGTAGAGCACGGTCTTGCCGAGGCCGGTCCAGTTCTTGGAGATACCGGCCTGGCCATACCACAGGGTGGTGTCATCCCTGCCGGCGGTGTCGTTGTCCTGGTTGATGTAGGCGCCGGTCAGGAAGAGGCCCGACGACACATGCAGGATGCTGCCCGAAGCGATGAGCTGCTCCGGCTCGGCACCGTTCACACCCGGGTTGTCCCTGGTGAACTCGCCGAGGCCGTTGTAGTTGAAGCGGTAGCCGAGACCTGCTGCAATGCGGAAGCCGCTGAACTCACCGGCATACCGCAGAGCCGCATCCCACTCGTTGTCCTCGCCCCACGACCCCGACACGGAGAACCCGCCGAAGACCGGAGAGTCGTACTTGACGACGTTGGCGCGGCTCAGGCTCGCCCCGTTGACGGCGTTGCCGCCGAGCAGGTGGGACCAGCCGTTGGCGGCGCTGTTCACGTCGAAAGGCCCGAGCGTACCCGTGGCGATGAAGCCGCGGTTCCAGTAGCCGATGGAGGCGTTGGCCGACACGCCGGCGCCGCCGAGGTCGATGGTGGACAGGCCCGCCGTCGACGTGTTGGCGCGACCGACCGTCAGACGGCCGAGGCTCTTGTGGTCGAGGTACCAGTTCCCGAGGGTCATGACGATGTCGGTATCGCCGCCCGCCGGCACGCCGCCGGCATCATCGTCGAGCTGGTTGACCTGATGGCTGCGGGAGCCGGAGGTGACCGCGATGACCACCTGGAAGCCCGCCGTCAGGGCGGGAGAGACCTTGGCCGACCCGGTGAACGACACGTACGTGCCGCCTGCAGGCGTCCAGTCCGCGATGTAAACGTCGTTGCTTTGGATGGTTGGGTTGCCAGCGATTGGATTAAAGAAAGGACCGCCGGCCGACCCCGCATCCCACGCCATGACAGCCGTCGTCATCTGGCCGGAGATGGTGAGCGACACCCTGCGGTTGCCCTTCCTGGCCGTCGTCGCCTCAAGCTCGGCAATGCGCTCCTCCAGGTCGGCGCAGCAGACCCGCCGCGCGGAATGCCATCCGCGTGAGCGACGGCTCCGCTGCCCACCAGCATGGCAACGGCCGAACAAAGGACGAACGGACGGGTGAATCTGCTAAGGCCCGAGGTCATCAGGGCGCCTCCGTTGGGGTTAGGTTGGAGCTTCTCGGGCGCCCACGCCGCTACATGGGAGGCGCTATGCAGGATATCGCACAACGATTGCCGCCTATCGTGATTCGCCTGCCGCCTTCCAGTGCCGCTAACCTCCTTGCCGAAGCCATTGCCCCTATTGTGACTTTCCGGTGACATGGCGACCAAGGCACACCCCCTGGCGGAAGTGCCTAAACATACGGAATCACATGTGGAGGCCGCCTTGTCATGCTGTATACGAATGGGCATGTAGGTGCTGTCGGATACGAAGAGTCGCTTCCAGCAGCCTGCGAGGCTTGGCGATGAGACCGAAAAGATACATAGCAGCAGCGGTAGCGGTGGGTTTGAGCCTAGGCTGTCTGGGCTCCATGACCTCTGCCGTACTGGCCTTTGAGGAAACGACGGTCGGCGGCAGCGACGCCAAATCGCCCACAGCGCAGGCGTTGGAGCTCCCCAAGGAATTGCCCAAGAGTGCCGGCGACCCTGGCAAGAGCCTGGGCGAGCCTGCCAAAGGGCTAAGTCTGACCACGCCGGAGCTGCAGCTGTCTCCGGGCACCGAGGTGCGGATCCCCGGTATCGGCACGGTGGGCGTGCTCCCCAAGCTCGATTTCGGCTTGGAGCTGCTCTATGGGGCCAACGAGCAGAAGGGGCCCTTCCCCGACAAGAGCAGCCCCGACGACGTGCAGCTGCGCGGCACCATCAAGCACCGCTTCTAGGCACCGTCTGGCCGGCCTGGGATGCGACTTGGGAGCGCTTCGGCGCTCCTTTTGCGTTGGCAGCCCTCCCCAGCCTAAGTTAGGCAGTCTTGGGTTGGGCGATCGACTCGGTGTTGGCTCCGGTGTCTGCAATGTGGGCGGCGGCTCTGGTTCACCTGTTCACAGCGCTCGGCGCGGTCTGCGCCCTGCTGGCCACACACGCGGTCATCTCCGGCACCTGGGAGGCAGCATTCGCCTGGCTGGGCGTGGCCCTCGTCATCGATGGCATCGACGGGACCCTGGCGCGCAAGGTCAAGGTGCACCGGTGGCTGCCCCGCTTCTCGGGAGAGCGGCTCGACCTCGTCATCGACTACCTCACCTACGTCTTTGTTCCTGCCCTGGCGCTCATCCAGGGCGGCTTCCTGCGCGGCACCTGGGGCCTGGCGCTGGCTGCCCTCATCCTCCTGTCGTCGCTCTTCCATTTCTCCGACACAGAGAGCAAGGCCGGCGACCACAGCTTCGTCGGCTTTCCGGCGATCTGGAACCTGGTGGCGTTCTACGCCTTCGCCTTCAGCCTGTCCGAGACGGCGGCGGCACTCCTCGTGCTGGCCTGCGCGCTCCTCACCTTCGTGCCGCTCAAATGGGCACACCCCATGCGCACACCCCGCCTCCGGCCGCTCACGATGCTCGCCGGGGCAGTATGGGGCGCGGCCGCCATCGCAGCGCTGCTCGCAGGCTTTCCCGCGCCGGTCTGGGCGCAGATCCCACTCGCAGCCGTCGCCGCCTATGGCATCGGCCTGACCCTCTATGCCGGGCGGGCGCGGTAAGTGGCGTGAGATGGTGAGTGGTGAGATGGTGAGTTTGGGTTGTGCGTGTGTTGATGGGGAGCGAAGGTGGGACAGCGGGTGCTGAAGAAAAAGCACGGACGCTCCGGCACATCCATCGCTAGGCCAACAACAGCACCCCGCTGGGCTCGGCCCATTCCCGCGCCCAGGGCACCACCGAAACTCACGATCTCACGATCTCACCACCTCACCTCTCTACTGCTTGAAGAAATCCGGATCGGCGCAGATGCCCTCGCCCCGGCGCGCCATGGGGCAATTGAAGTAGGCGTAGGGGTTGAGCGCGTAATCCTCGGCATAGGCATTGGTGGGCGGGCCGAAATAGCGCGAGGGCACGGCGCGGCCGGTCGCGCCGTAGTACCTCGCCCGCCCGGCGCGGCGGGCGAAGGAGACCTCGGCCTGCGCCCCGTAGTAGGCCCGCCAGGCCGCGAAGGGGTTCAACGGCGGCGGCGCGTAGAAATAGGCGCGCCGACCGGGACGGCAGCACCCCTCAGCCAACGCCTCCACAATTGGCACCCCCACCAACAGGGCAGCGAGAGCGGACATCGTCGCGATTTGGCGCATCGGGCAACTCCTGTGGCAACTCCTGGCCTGAGGCATCGGTCGCCTGCCTCGTGCCACGCCGCACACCCTCCGGCACTCCGGCGAAACCCCGATTCTGGACCGGGAATAGCTCCGCTTCCGCTTGCCCGCGCAACGCGCAAGCGCTGCCGTAAGGCAAGGCCACACCTGGAGCGGTCAGGATCAGAGATACGCAAGCGATGCTCCCCCTCAGCCGCTCCCGCGCGTCACAAGCGCCCGCATCCGGGCGGCGGCGAGCCGGAAAACGCCCCCATTGCGTTGGCTTCTCTCAGAAAAACTTGAATCCGCGGAGATTCGCCTAAGTAATATGAGGGAGGCTCAACTTGCCGAGCGGCCCGGTTCTGCGATAGGGTGGAAACGTGCAAAGCAGCCCGGCTGCAAAGGGAGCGACTGAGTATGGGTGGCTTGAGCATCTGGCACTGGCTGATCTTCCTGGTGGTGGCGCTGCTGCTGTTCGGCGGCAGCGGCAAGATCTCCTCCATCATGGGCGACGTGGCCAAAGGCATTAAGAGCTTCAAGAAGGGTATGTCCGAGGACGAGGCCGCAACACCGGCACCGGACCCCTTCAAGAACGAGGAGCCGAAGGCCCTCAACACTACCGGTGCGCCATCGCAGGCAGCACCGGGTGCACAGGCCGGGGCTGCGCCGGTCAACAACACCGCGCAGGTCAACAAGGTGGGCTGACGGCCTGGCCGGGCTGTCGGTCGCCCTCAGGCCCCTCGGCCTTCGCGCCGCGGGGGCGCCAATGCGCAATGGGTGGGCAGGCGGGTAGCGATGTTCGATCTCACCTCCAGCAAGCTGTTGCTGCTCGCGGTTGTGGCGCTCCTGGTGATCGGCCCCAAGGACTTCCCCACCCTGTTGCGCGCCATCGGCAAGTACATCGGCATCATCAGGGGGCACGCCAAGGAGTTCCGCGCCCAGTTCGACGAGGCCATGCGCGAGTCCGAGTTCGGCCAGATCAAGAAGGAGATGGAGAAGCTCGGCAGCGAGACCGAGGCAACCCTGACCGCCACCAAGCAATCGGTGGAGCAGACCATCGCCGAGGCGCGCCAGGGCGTCGAGGCCAGCGTCGAGGTCCCGGCGGAAGCCGCCCCCAAAGCCACCGCCGATCCCCTTTCCCCGGCTGCTACGGAGGGCGCCCCGACGTCGCCCCCAGGCGAGCCCCAGCCAGGGGCCACAGCCGAGCCGGCCTCGGTTACCCCCGCGGCGGGCTCGCCCCAAGGTGCTGCCCAGCAGACGGCGGCCGCGCCCGCCGTCGAGCGAACGGGCGCGTGAGGAGTGCATGCAGACCACGGCTTTGCCCCCTCCCGACCCGGCACCGCCCGAAGGCGACGATGAAATCGAGGCGTCCAAGGCGCCGCTCATCGACCACCTGATCGAGCTGCGCCAGCGGCTGATCTACGCCTTGGCGGGCATTGCCGTGGGCTTTGTGGTCTGCTTCGCGTTTGCCACGCAGCTCTACACCATCCTGGTGTGGCCCTACCTGTGGGCGAGCGGCCACGACAAGGTCGGGATGATCTTCACTGCGCCGCAGGAATGGCTGTTTACCAAGCTCAAGCTGGCGCTGTTCGGGGCGGTGTTCCTCGCCTTCCCCATCATCGCCCTCCAGATCTACAAATTCGTGGCGCCTGGCCTCTACAAGAACGAGAAGGCCGCCTTCCGGCCCTTTCTGGTCGCCACCTTCGTGCTGTTCCTGCTGGGCGCCTCGGTCGTCTATTTCATCGTCATGCCGATGATGATGAAGTTCTTCCTGTCGATGGAGCTGACCGGCGGCCCCGTGGAGGTGCAGCTGCAGGCCAAGGTGAGCGAGTACCTCTCGCTGGTCATGACCTTGATCCTGGGCTTCGGCATCATGTTCCAGCTGCCGGTTGCCCTGACGTTGCTCGCCCGCGCCGGGTTCATCGGCGGCCAGCAGCTGCGCAGCTTCCGCCGCTACGCCATCGTCGCCATCACCGGCGGCGCCGCCGTCCTCTCTCCACCCGACCCCTTCAGCATGATCGCCATGGCGCTCCCCACCATCCTGCTCTACGAGGGCGCCATCCTGGCCGTCGACCGCGTGGAGAGGTCGCGCGCCGCCAGCCAGGTGCAGGAAACCGCACCGTAGTTGCGGAGCGCATCTTGCGCCAACGCCTGGCCGGCCCAGATCGGCGGAATTCGGGTTGCCGTCTCGAGCATCCAGGCCCCAGGCGCATGCTGCGTTGCAGCAGCGCGGGCTCTGGCGCAGACCCACGCCTGCCGCCCACAAATACCCTTGTGCCCAAAAGAAAAGGGGCCGCTCGGTGTACCGAACGGCCCAAGTCTAGGGAGGAAACGCCCAAGGAGGGCAACGACACCATCGCTGGCGTCGTGGGTCTTAGATAACTGTGCGGTGCACAAAATGCAAGGAAAACCTTCTGCAACGCAGAAACCCGCCCACCGCATAGGTCAGAGGGATTGACCTAACTTTCATCTGGCGACGACCGCCGCCTCACGCCTCCGTCATGCCGCGGAGGCGCAGCGTCTCGGCGTCATAGCTCTCGCCGATCGACAGGGCGCAGATGCGGGAGAGGTGAGTGTAGGGCAGCCCGGTGTCGCGCGCCCAGGCGTTGAACTGGTCCTGGATTTTGCGCAGGTCCTTCTTGGAGGAGGGCTTCTCGGAGAGGTCGAGGCCGGCTTCACGCAAGCAGGCGACGACATCCCGCGAGGTGATGAAGCCGTCCCGGCCGATGAAGCGCAGGAGGTACTGGCCGGTGTGGCCGCCGAGGCGGGCGCCGCGCTTGGCGAGCAGCTCGAGCAGGCCCACCTCATCGTCGGCCGGCCACTCCGCCAGGAGCTTGCCGAAGCTGCCATGCTCCTTGGCGACGTCGGCGACGAAGCGGGCGTTGGCGCGGACCGCCATGATCTTCTGCGCGTTGCGGACGATGCGCCTGTCGCCGGCCAGGGCCTCCCAGAACTCGTCCGCCTGCGCCAGCAGCCGCTGCGGCTGAAACTCCAGGAAAGCCGCCTCGAACCCCGGCCATTTGGCCTCGATCACGCTCCATACGAAGCCGGCCGAGAAGATGCGCTTCGTCATCTCGGCCAGCACCCGGTCGTCGCCCAGCGTGGCCAGGGTCGTCGGATCGGCGACCTTCGGCAGCAGCGCAGCAAGCGCCGCCTCGCCGCCCTTGCGCCTGGCGGCACGGGCATGGATAGTTCTGAAAGGGGTCATGGGCGTCGCTCCGGACTCCCCTCTCCCCGCTTGCGGGGCTACGGGACCTACACATCTTGGCAGCGTCTGCGGCTGATGAAGCCACTCCCGTGATCACAAGCGCCGCCCGGATCCCCCTCCCCCTTGTGGGGAGGGGCTAGGGGTGGGGGGACTCCCTCCCTCAGATGTTCTGCAATCCCCCCCCACCCTGTCCCTCCCCCGCAAGGGGGGAGGGGACGCTGCGGCGCCCGCCCTGCCCAAGAGGAGAGGGGCCCTCACCCTGGGGCGACTTGTGTAGATCCCCTAGCTTGCGGGGAGAGGGAGATGCGCGCTTACCCGTTAATATCCTTCGCCACCGAGATGTCCGGTGCGTCCTCGTTCTTCATGCCCTGCACGTGGTAGCCGGCGTCGACGTGATGCACCTCCCCGGTGACGCCGCGGGCGAGGTCGGACAGGAGGTAGAGGCCGGCGGCGCCCACCTCCTCGATCGTGACGGTCCGCCGCAGCGCGGAGTTGTACTCGTTCCACTTCAGGATGTAGCGGAAGTCGGCGATGCCGGAGGCCGCAAGCGTCTTGATGGGGCCGGCCGAGATGGCGTTGACGCGGATGCCGCCTTTGCCGAGGTCGGCCGCCAGATAGCGTACGCTCGCCTCCAGGGCGGCCTTGGCCACGCCCATGACGTTATAGTGGGGCATCACCTTCTCGGCGCCGTAGTAGGTGAGGGTCATGAGCGATCCGCCCGGCCGCATCAGCTTCTCGGCGCGCTGGGCCAGCGCCGTGAACGAGTAGCACGAGATCAGCAGCGTCTTGGTGAAGTTCGCCTCGGTCGTATCGACATAGCGGCCGTCGAGCTCGGCCTTGTCGGAGAAGGCGATGGCGTGCACCAGAAAGTCCAACCCGTCCCACTCGCGGCCCAGCGTGGCAAAGACCGCATCCATCGACGCCGTGTCGGTCACATCGCAGGGCAGAACCAGCCCGGAGCCGACCTCGGCCGCCAGCGGCTCGACGCGCTTCTTCAGGGCCTCGCCCTGATAGGTGAACGCCAGTGTCGCGCCCTGCGCCGCCACCGCCTTGGCGATGCCCCAGGCGATCGACCGGTTGTTGGCCACGCCCATAATGAGGCCGCGCCTGCCCTTCATCAAAGTGCCGGCCGGAAGGTCGAATGCCGCGGCAGGTCCGCTCATCTCGCTAGCCCCTTCGTTAACCCTTGTCCCCCCGACCCCGCCTTCGGCCCGGCCGGCATCCTACACGATCAGTCCAAGCCGTACAGCTGCCGGTTGCGCCGCATGTATTGCCGCGCTCGTGGCAGCGCGATCCTACGTAACAGCGGCAGCAGCTGCGCAGCTTCCGCTTGGCTCAGGCGCGCGCTCAAATGCTCCCTGGATGGCAGAGGCATAGACCGGCCGCATGGCCCGACGCAACGCCCGTTCCTTGGGCCGCAATCACCAGGTAGCCTCGGCAGGACGCCGCAGCAGCAGGGTAAGGGCCAGCGCCAGGGCGGACACCGCGAGCATCAGCACGAAGGCGGCATCGTAGGTGCCGGTGGCGTCGAACGCGAGGGCGCCACCCCACGCGCCGATGCCGCCGAAGATCTGGTGCACCATGGTGATGAGACCGGTGAGCGCGCCCAGGTGCTTGGTGCCGAACTGGTCGCGCACGAACAGCACCGTCATCGGCGCCGTGACCAGGAACGTGGCGCCGAACACCAGGGCGAAGACCGCAATCGACAGCGGCGATTGATCGACCGCGATCAGGCCGAATATGCCCACGCGCGCGGCGAAGGCGACGGCCGACACCCACGCCGGGCCGACCCGGTCGCTGGCGAAGGCCGTCGCAATGAGGCCGATGAGCCCGGTAAGCCCCATGAAGGCAAGCAGGTTGCCGGCAAGCAGGTTGTCGACGCCGCGGTCCTGCGCGAACGCCACCACGTGGGTGGAGACGAAGAAATCGTCGAAGCCGCAGATCGCATAGATGGCAAGCAGCAGCCAGAACCGCCGCGTGCGCACGGCCTCGCGCACGCTCATCCCGCCGTGCCGGGCGGCGGTGGTGCTCTGCTCCAAGCGCCGTGGCAGCGCGAGGATGAGGAACGGCAGCAGCACGACGTGGGCGATGCCGAGCCAGACGAAGACCCAGCGCCAGCCGATCCCGGCCTGCACCGCCGTCAGCGCCGCGATCATGACGAGCTGGCCGAGGCACATGCCGGAGATCACGGCGGAGTTGGCAAAGCCGGTGCGGCCGGGGAAGGCGCGCGTCACCATCACGCCCACCGGCGCCAGCGAGGCCATGCCGTTGCCTACCGCGAACACGACACCGTAGAGCAGCACCGCCTGCCACGGCTCGGCGATCAGGCTCATGAGCCCGATGCCGACGCCGCTGATGACGACACCGGCGTTGAGGAGCAGGCTCGGGCCGGTGCGGTCCGCCAGCCGGCCGGCGAGATAGGTGGCGAACGCCGAGACCACGAGATAGGCGAACACCGCCGCGCCGATCTCGCCGCGCGCCCAGCCGAGCTCCCCCACCATCGGCTTCAGGGTGAGGCCGATCGCAAAGCGGGCGCCGCCACCGAGGAAGAGGACGAGAAAGCCGGCGGCGAAGATGACGGTGGGATTCATGGAGGAGCGCGCAGCGAATAGCGAGTAGCGAATAGGGAGCTGGCGTGACCGCTTCCCCTAATCGCTATTCGCTACTCGCTATTCCCTTTTTACGCGGGCGACGAAGTAGGCAAGGTCCGCGAAGTCGGCATCGGAGAGCCCGCGGACGGCCTCGGCCATGGCGGCCTGGGTGCCCACGCGGACGCCGGCACGATAGTCCTGCAGGGCCTTGACGGTGTAGGCCTCGTGCTGGCCCGCCAGCCGCGGCATCTGCGCGCGGCCCGAGTAGTCGGCGTTGTGGCAGCTGGCGCAATGGCGCCCGGCGGCGATCTCGGCGCCGCGCTTGTAGCGGGCGACATCGACTGCATCGGCCACCTGCGGCGGGGGCGGCAGCTTGGCGACGTGCTCGGCGATGGCGCCGAGGTCCGCGTCGGTGAGCTCCTTGGCGATCGCGTTCATCTCCTCGCTCTTGCGCCGGCCCTCCCGGTAGAAAAACAGCTGGTACATGACGGCGAGCTTCGGCTGGCCGCCGATATGGGGAATCTTCGGATCGGACGAGCGTCCGTCTGCGCCATGACAGGCGGCACACTGAGCGATCTTGTCCTGCAGCGTCTGAGCAGACCCGGCTGTCCCGAGCGCGAGCCATGCCGCCGCGAGTGCGCAGGCAGCAAGCTGCCTGAATTTGGGGTCAGACCCGCAGGGTCTGACCCCTCCTTGGCTAGCGCCCATACGAGACGCGGTAGATGGCCCCGTTGTGGTCGTCCGAGATCAGGATGGACCCGTCGGGCTGCTGCATGATGTCGACCGGCCGCCCCAGGTACTCGTTGTCCTTGATCCAGCCGGTGACGAACGACTCGACGTTGGTGACCTTGCCCTTGCCGTCGACATGGGCCACCGCCACGTCGGCGTACTTCTTGGTGCGGTTCCACGGCCCGTGACGGGCGATCAGGATGGCACCGCGGTACTTCTGCGGGAACCGCTTGCCGGTGTAGAACGTCATGCCAAGCGGCGCGGCGTGCGCTCCCAGCGTCCTGGCCGGCGCTACGTAGTCGCTGCACGACTTGCCCCATCCGAACTCAGGATCGGTCATCACTCCGGAATGACAGTAGGGAAAGCCGAAGTGGTCCTTGCCGGGGCTCTTCAGCACGTTGAGCTCGTCGAGCGGCATGTCCTCAGAGAGCCAATCGCGCTGGTTGTCGGTGAACCACAGCTGCTTGGTGACGGGGTGGAAGTCGAAGCCCACGGTGTTGCGCACGCCGCGTGCCACGATCTCGCGGCCGCTGCCGTCGGCATTGATGCGGAAGATCAGCGCGTGCTTCTCGGGATCGGGCTCGCAGATGTTACACGGCGCGCCCACCGGCACGTAGAGCTTGCCGTCCGGACCGAAGCGCAGGTACTTCCAGCCGTGCGGGATGACGCCCGGCAGGTCGGTGAAGATGTCGACCGGCGCCGGCGGGCTGTCGAGCTTGTCCTCGATGCCGTCGTAGCGCATGATCTTCTTAGGCGTCGCCACATAGAGTGCGCCCTTGTGGAACTCGATGCCGCTCGGCAACTCCAGCCCGGAGAGCACGGTCTTAAGCTCGCGCTTGCCCTTCTCCTTCTCGACGAGGGCGTAGATCTTGCCGGCCACGAACAGCGAGCTGACGAAGATGGTGCCCTTGTCACCGCGGCGTATGGCGCGAGCGTCGAGGATGCCCGAGTGGAACACCTCCACCTTGAAGCCCGCCGGTACCTTCAGCTGGGGCAGCTTGTCGGCGGCGGTCGGCACCGGTGGTGCGGCCACCGGCGCCATGGCCGCGCCGGGGCCGGATTTGGGCTTGCCGATGGCCCAGAACGGCGGCTCCTCGTCCTTCTTCTCCTGGGCATAGGCCGCACTCGCGGCGAATAGCCCGGCGAGCACCGATATTGCGGCAAGACCGCGCTTGTTCGGCAGGCGCATGACGTTCCTCCTCTGTCGGCTGACATCCGCATGCTGTACGAGCCCTGCTCGCATGCGGCAGGCTGGCTCCCCTCAGCCCAACGGCCAAGGATGGCTCCGGCTTCGCCGGCTGGCAAGGCGGTTCGTGCGGAGGCTGTTGGGTCGAGGTCCGATCTCTCGACTCAACGCTCGGCTGCAGTGACCAGCTGCGGGGCGAGAGTCCCGCCCCTCGTCGTCACAGGCAAAGGCGCTGGTAGGCCGCGCATCTGGGGAGCGGCGCCGATCTGGACAGCACGAACTGGTAGTGCCCCTCCGGCCCGCGGTCGAAGAAGTCGACCGAGGTGAAGCCGAGCTCCTTTGCCCGCTGCAGGACCGCGCCGCTGGTCAGCGCGCGCGCCACGAACTGCTTGGTGAAGTGGCCGAAAAACATCAGCGTGGGCGAGGGGCCAACCTTACCCTCGTAGACCATCACGCTCATGTTGATGTCGTTGGACACGAGGATCTTCTCGAGGCCCTGCGCGTACACGCGGCGCTCGTGGCGCTGTATCTGCTCGCGCGAGAGCTTGAAGGTCTCGGGCTGCTTGTCGGGCGCACCCGCGGCGGGCGGCAGGGTGCCCGTGGTAATGCCGTCCGGCCTCAAGGACGCCGTCTTGCGCGGCTGTGCGCCCCATCCCGAGCTGAAAGAGTACTCCCCGCGGTCGGCAGCGTGCTCGGCCGCACACCCAGCCAGGGCGCCCAAGGGGATCAAGAGGATCAACACAGCGGAGAGAGCGTGCTTCATCGTCGGTTCCCTGCAACCTACGCGTCACACGATGTCTGATGACGGGCATAGCTACGCGATTCCCTCCCGCCGTGTGTCGCGCCGAGGCAACAAGGCCCAGCCATTGCCAGCCATCGATCGAGGCGCGCCTCGTCCACCACTGCAATTTGCGCCCCTTTGACTCTGCCCTCCTCTGCCGCGAAGCTCTCCGAAACAGGGCAAGGCGATTCGCGCCATGAAGGCGAGCTTCGAGCTGGAGGCGGTCGAGCTGGCGATCTACGGCGGGCCGGTGGCCGGGGTGGACGAGGCGGGGCGTGGGCCGCTCGCGGGGCCGGTGGTGGCTGCCGCCGTAATCCTCGACCCGGCCAACATCCCCGACGGCATCGCCGATTCCAAGGTGCTCGCGCCGGACCTGCGTCTGGTGCTCTACCAGCGCATCCTCGCCACCGCGCAAGTGGGTGTCGGCATGGCAGGGGTGGACCGCATCGATGCCGAGAACATCCTCAACGCCTCGATGTCGGCCATGGCCGATGCCGTGGCCGGGCTGCCGCGCCGCCCGAGGCTCGCCCTGATCGACGGCAACAAGGTGCCGCCGCGGCTCAAGTGCGCGGCGCGGGCCATTGTGCGCGGCGATGCCAAGTGCCTGTCCATCGCGGCCGCCTCCATCGTCGCCAAGGTGACCCGCGATGCCATGATGATCGAGCTCGGCCGAGCCTATCCCGCCTACGGCTTTGAGCGCCACAAGGGCTATCCGACGCCCGGGCACCAGGCCGCCATCGAGTGCCACGGCGTCACCCCGCACCACCGCCGCTCCTTCAAGACCGTGCAGCTCGCCCTCGGTCTGGATCGGAACCCGATCGAGGCCGACATCGAGGCCGAGGGAGCACAGGGTGCGGCATTTTCGACCGAGCGCGGCGGTGACGCCGCCTGACAAGCGCCCCCGGCCCGGCTATACGGCTGTCTCATGCTGCAACGGACGTACGACTGGACCATGCGCATGGCCTCCCATCGGAAGGCCGGGCATGCGCTATTCTGGGTGTCGTTCGCGGAAAGCTCGTGCTTTCCCATCCCGCCCGATGTCATGCTGATCCCGATGGTGATGGCCGACCGGGCCAAGGCTTGGCGCTATGCCGCCATCGCCATGGTCGCCTCGGTGCTGGGCGGCATCGTCGGCTACGCCATCGGCTACTTCCTCTATGCGACGGTGGGCCAATGGCTCATCAATCTCTACGGCCTTGCCAATC
This sequence comes from Hyphomicrobiaceae bacterium, assembly GCA_049278815.1. Taxonomy (GTDB): domain Bacteria; phylum Pseudomonadota; class Alphaproteobacteria; order Rhizobiales; family Hyphomicrobiaceae; genus AWTP1-13. The sequence continues at coordinate 3,165 of JBAPMW010001004.1, read as the reverse complement.
AGGCCCAGGCCTACGTGGCCGCCTATAACGACTGGGGGCTGTGGATCATCCTCATCAAGGGGCTGACGCCGATCCCCTACAAGCTCGTCACCATCGCCAGCGGCGCCGCGCAGTTCGACATCTGGGTGTTCATCGCCGCCTCCATCGTCACCCGTGGGGCGCGCTTCTTCGGGGTCGCCGCGCTGCTCTACTGGTTCGGCGAGCCGATCCGCGATTTCGTCGAGCGCCGGCTCACGCTGGTGACGACGGCGTTCCTGGTGGCCCTGGTTGGCGGCTTTGTGGTCGTGCGCTACTTGATCTGAAAGGTGACGGAGGCTTGATGCTCGACATCCGCTCCGAGTTGCTCCGCTCCGAGTTGCAACGCCCGTCCGCGACCGGCCTTGCCATGCTCGTGCTGGCCGCGGCTACGGCCACGATCCTGGCCGCGCTGGCCTTCGAGCATATCGGCGGATACGACCCCTGCGCGCTCTGCTTGCAGCAGCGCTACGCCTACTACGTGGGCATACCCGCGACCGTTGCGGCTCTGGCCTTGCTGCTCCAGGTGCAGCCGAAGGCCGCGGCCGTGGTGCTGCTGGCGGTTGGCGTCGGCTTCCTGGTCAATGCCGGGCTCGGCGTCTACCAGGCCGGCGCCGAGTGGAAGCTCTGGGACCCGCCCTCCACCTGCGCCGCCGCAGCGGGGCTGCCGACCTTCGATGCCGGGAGCCTGAGCATTGACCGGGTGCCGGCGCTGTGCGGGGTCGCCTCGTGGCGCTTCCTCGGCTTGTCCTTCGCCGGGTGGAATGCGGTGATATCGGCCGCGCTCGCGGGTGGCGCGCTGACAGCAGCTCTTAAGGCAATCCGCAAGCCGGGCTAGTCGGAATCCGGCCACTCGCGGTAGACTTTTCCGCAATTCGCAATCGGGAGATGGGGGAATGCGGCTTCCCACAATGGTATTTGGCCTTGCGGCGCTGTTGGCGGGGCCGGCGCTGCTCCTCGCCCAGGATGCGGGCGATGCCGGCGCCTCCAAGGGCGCCGAGGCGGCCAAGGACGCCGGCACGGCAGACAAGGACGCCAAGGCCTCCGAGGCGAGCAAGGACAGCACGGCCACCGGGAAAGGGCCCGAGGCGGCCGTCGTCAAGAAGGGCCTCGCCAAAGCCAAAGCCAAGCCGACACCGGCCAAGATGCTGTTCGGCGCTGTCAAGACACCGGCGCCGCTCGTTGCCCGCTCCATCGGCTTCTACGCCAAGGGCTGCCTTGCCGGCGCCGAGGCGCTGCCCGTCGACGGGCCGGCCTGGCAGCACATGCGGCTCTCGCGGAACCGCAACTGGGGCCATCCCGAGCTGATCGCCCTGCTCAAGAAGCTCGCCGTCGAGGCCAAGGAGCACGACGGCTGGTCGGGCCTGCTGGTGGGCGACATCTCCCAGCCGCGTGGCGGGCCGATGCTCACCGGCCACGCCAGCCACCAGGTGGGGCTCGACGCCGACGTGTGGCTCACGCCCATGCCGGACCGGCGCCTCAGCCGCAAGGAGCGGGAAGAGCTGTCCGCCACCTCCATGCTGGCCGACGACCGCGTCTCGGTGAACCCCAAGGTGTGGACCGAGGCCCACTTGCGCCTCCTAAAGCGCGCCGCCTCCTACCCGCAGGTGGAGCGCGTGCTGGTGCACCCGGCCATCAAGAAGGCGGTGTGCGACGCCTCGGCCAATGAGAAAGACCGCGGCTGGATGAGCAAGATCCGGCCGTATTGGGGCCACTACTACCATTTCCACATCCGCATCGCCTGCCCCAAGGGCAGCGCCGGCTGCCAGCGCCAGCCTCCTGTCGGCCACGCCGACGGCTGCGGCGCGGAGCTGACGCGGTGGCTGAAGCGCGTGAAGCCGCCGACGGTCGTGGTGCAGCCCAAGAAGCCCGCCACGCCGGCTCCCGAGAAGCGTCCGATCACGCTCCAGCAGCTGCCCGAAGCCTGCCGTGCGGTGCTCGCCAGCGGCGGCACGCCGCCGTCCGCCAAGAAGACTACGGTCACGGCCCCGGCGCCCAAGCAGGCAAAGAAGTAAGGCGTCGCTCTGAGGCGGCAGTCGCTCAGTTGGCCTGGAACACCCGCTTGCGCCAGTCGCCGTCGGAGACGTCTTTCCACGGCCGGGAACTCGAGGCGCGGCGTCCGCGCTTTCGCCCGAGGCGCATCATGTTGGCGTCGGCCGATGCCGCTACCGTCGCCTTGGCGGACGAGGCGGTGCGGTCACGTTTCAGTCCGTCGCCCGTGTCGGCCTTGCGCCCTGCCGGCTTGCCGGCCCGCGGGGCCTGCAACTTCTTGGCGGCCGCGATCAGGGCATAGCTCTTATGGCGCTGGCGTGCCTCCGCCTCCCACGGATGGGGCTGGCACTTGCAGCTCGGGATATATTCGGTGCGGTAGAGGAAGGCGGTGGGCAGCTTAGTGTACGGCGCCCCCTCAAGATCCGTCATCTCGGCGACGTCACCGCCTGGATTGGCGTAGACGAACAGGCGCGCCTCCGCACCGCAGCGGCTCTCGCAGGCGCGGGCATCGCCGGCCAGACGCTCATGCGGCGTGGCGAAGCTGATGGGGAAATAGTAGCCGTCGCAAAGCCGCACGCACAGCGTGCGGTAGGTGACGAGGGGCGACTGGTCGTCGTCACCGTCCACGCGCCGATCATCCTCGCGCCAGTCGCCCTCCCGTCCTTCGTCCTCGCCCTCGGCGTCCTCGCGCCCGTCGTCCTCGCGCCCTTCGTCCTCGCCCTCGGCGTCCTCGCGCCCTTCGTTCTCGCCCTCGGCGTCCTCGCGCCCTTCGTTCTCGCGCGCGTCGTCCGGATCCTGGTCGCCGAAGGCTTGCGCGACGCGCGTGTAGGGCTTGCGGTCGCCAGGGACAGGGCCTTTGAGCTCGATCCAGCTCGAAGGAGGAACCTGCGCGGTGGGCTGACCACCCGTCTGTGCGGCGCGCGCGGCGATGACGGCTCCGTAAGCCGCCATGCCGCCAAGGACGACGATCGCCGCCAAGCGGCAGACGTACCCTGTTGGTGCAACATCCAGACGCATGCTCAAGAGGCCCCTTACCAGCCGTGCGCCATCCCAAAATGCTCGCTGACAAACTCTCGGATCGGAAGATAGCTTCTTGCCCGGCCCACTCCGAGGATCAACGTCTAAACGCGTCTTATGATGATTTCCAGAGGCTATGGG
>JBAPMW010001003.1:0-2856 GCA_049278815.1 Hyphomicrobiaceae bacterium | reverse complement strand
GGCGTCGGCCGCCTCTGGGGCGTTAAAAAGGAACGGCCCCGAAGCGGAGGCTTCGGGACCAGCACAGCGACCGCCCCCTTGGGGGAGCTGGGGGGCCGGCCAATGACGGCCGCAGATCGGGGAGGGGGATCACGTCCGCGGCGGTCTGTGTGCACCTACGCGAGACCGCTGTTAGATGCACGCATACACTGTCCGGTCGCTGCAACTTACGCTTTGACGTGCATCAACAGGACCTCGTGCCATTCCCGGCCCATAGCCCCGCTGGCCACCGTCTTCGCCCTGAGCATGTGCCGCGTTCGGCGCCCGAATGGAGGGCTTGCGAGGCTTGATCCGAATGATCCGCCATCCGTTGCGCTGCAGGACCTGCTGCAGGGCGCGCTCGAACAGCTCGCGGTAGGACGCTGACACGTGCAGGCAGAACACATCATAGCGGGCCGGCATCACCTTGCACCCAAGCTCGATGCGTGAGCAGCCGAGGAAGTGGGGGAGGACCTCGCTGTTATTGTCCTTGATAGCCCAGGTGGCCATGGCGGCTGCTCCAAGAAGGCTGCGAAAGGCTGCAACACGGGCGGCGATCGGCAGGAAAACCCGCCGTCGCCCTCGCCTCAGCCAATAGGAGCGGAATGTCGCGGGCGTTCTGTGTCCCCGTAACGTTACGTGATCGAATGTAACTGAGCGTCAGGGGCGGGAAGTCTCATGCTCGCATTGCTCGGCGCGATGGCTCCTCCCAATCGGTCAGTCGCGACAGCCGCAAGCACGCCTCGCCGAATGAGGTAGTCCTCGATCAGCCGGCTAGCGCGTGGGTCAGTCGTTGAACTGGTAACGAAGCGAGGTAATCGTCCCGCACCAATAGGGTTTTCGCCCGCCGGGCGCCAGCCATGCCACTTCACTGGTCAACGGAATACGCATGCCGTCTCGATCTTGGTAGTTGGAATACCTGCCCTCCCAGGGGGTCATGACGACCGACTTCCCGACCGTTCGCGCGCGCCGAGGCGCGTGCGGACTGAGGTAGGCAGTCTTCGCCGAAACGAAACTGCATAGTAAGGCTCAGCGCTCCGTCTGTGAGCGATGCCCGGGCTGAGCGATCGTCGATCGCCTCCCAGCGCACACCTTGACTTGGAAGCAAGGCAGTCGGGTACCACGCAGCTTCAGCGAAGAACCGCATCAACTCGCCCTGAGCCACATCTTTGGCGCCACGCAGATCAGCGACTGGGAACAACCCCGCAATGGAAGCGTGTAGGATACCCTCGCCGTTCACGTAGGCATCGTGCACGTGTGCTGCCAGGCTTGGCAGCATGGCGATGCGGCCGTCCCAGGCAAAGCCGGGGCGCCGCGTTACGACCCGTTGGCGCGAGACAAACGGCGTCCAGCGCTCACTCCGCCGCCATGTGCATGATGACGTGGGTCGCCACGGCAGCCAAAGGACTGCCGGTCAACAGATAGGTCAGGGTGATGATCGCGTTGCCGATCATGGCAGAGACGATCGCAGCGCCCTGGAACTCGGTGTAGCCGAGGTGATAGATCACGGTCATCGCCAGGCTGGCTGCAAGCGCAAGTAAGCCAAGGAGAAGCGGGGACTGCATCGTCGGGCAGGACTCGAACAAGGACGCTTCCTGGATGGCGAGCACGGGGAACACGTTCAGCAACAACCCATCGACTGCGCCGTACGCCAGTCCAACCCAGCCGAGCGCCAGGACCAACTGCCAACCCACGGGAACTGCGGATGATGGTTGCCCGGCGATGTTCCCGAGCAGCAGGAAACTCGCCACCGCTGTGCCGATGAGCGCGTATGGCCAGTAGCCGAGCCACTGCCTGATGGAGAGAGGGTGGTAGCTGAAATACAGGACAAGGAACATGCCTACGATCCCGACGTATGGGATCAGGAACAGGGACCGTTCCCAGCGCAAGCCCATCGAGAACACCGCCGGCACGGCGAACGCGATAGCGGCAGCAGCGGCCAGCCATCCAAGCATGTGACGGGTATCGGGCACAGTCGACATTGGGTCTCCCTGCCTACGAACCGTAAACATTCCATCAGGCCCGAGCGCGCATTGAGCAACGCCAGGCCGCCGCCGGCCCGGCCGCATGGTCGCTAGCGGCAAACCAGCACCGGCACCGAGCTGTGAGTGAGCACGCATGTCGTCTCGCTGCCAAGGAGCAGCTTGGATAGGCCGCGGCGTCCGTGCGAGGCCATCACGATCAGATCGCATCCCTTCTCATTGGCGCAATCGACGATTCCTTCGGCGGGATATCGATCCGGGACATGTAGGTTGCGCAGTCGAGGCCGCTGCCCTTGGCAGCTTCGCCGACCGCCGCGAGGATGCGAGCCGCCTGCTCGGCAGCAGCCTTCTGATACTCCTGATAGGGGAAGCCCAGTGCCATCTCCCCGGCGACGGTGCTTCTTGTCCACCATCGCCCGGCGCCTCGACAGCCTCGGCGCGATCACCAAGGGCCAGCGGCAGACCGGAGGGCAGGGCCTGTTCCGGCCCGAGGACAACCTGGAGAGTGTGTACGCGCGCGCTGCTCTGCGCCAGCTCTATATGCTGCTCTACGCCGGCAAGGTCGAGGGGTGCTCGCTGCAGCGCTTCGTCGAGGCGACCGGCCTCACGCTGACCGATAGCGACGGGTCGCTCAAGCAGGAGCTGCCGCCCATCAGCCAGTTCTTGAATCGGCTGCTCGCACTCACCATTGATCTGCAGAACACCGTATTTGAGGCGTTCGAGGCGCTGCTTGAGGCCAAGATCGAGGGCGCCATTGCGTCGGGCACCTACGATGCCGGCGTGGAGACCATCACGGCCGCGTCGCTACGGGTCGTCGAGCGGCGCACGATCTACACCCATCCAGGGACCGTCGCGG
>JBAPMW010001002.1:0-1720 GCA_049278815.1 Hyphomicrobiaceae bacterium | reverse complement strand
CGCCTTGCAATTATAACATCCCTTGCGTGGGCGGGAATAACGGAGCCGGGGGAAAGAGGCAGTAGGCAATGGGCAGTAGGCGGTGGTGCCAGGTTGCCGAGGTAGCCGCAGACTCAACCGGCAACTGCCGATTGCCTATTGCCCTGGGGTCAGACCCGCAGGGTCTGACGCCTACGTATCCCGTCGCACCTCGAAGACCTCCATGATGCGCTTGGATTTGTGGGGCCAATCGCACACGAAGGCCCAAGCGCCGTCGCTGTAGGTGTCGCAGATCTTGACGCCCTTGATCACCACCCAGTGGCCCTGCTTGCCCACGTGCAACGCCAATATGTAGTGGACCCAGGGGTTGCGCTGGCGCTGCATCCAATTGCCCCACAGCGAGGGGCGCTCCTTGCGGGGCAGATGCATGTAGCTCTCCTTCAGCTCCATGCGGTAGCCGAAGTGGGCGAGCGCGGCGGCCACCTCGTCGGCGTAGGTGCCCTTGACGACAGGCGCGCTGCCCGCCGGCACGTTGCGGAAGGCGCGCACCTCGGCTTCCACCTTGCTCACCGAGTAGCCGGTGATGGCGCTGACCGCGATGGGGCCGCAGAAGGCCGCACGGCCGGTATCGTTATGGGCCTCGTGCAGGCTGGACGTCAGGCGTGCGGCCGCCTCCTTGAGCGCGGGGGGCATCTTCGGGGGTCCTGGGGACGTTAGAGGGCGAGCGAGGAATCTGCCGGGGGATGCTTAAGAATCCGTTACGGGAGGCAGTGGGGCAGCCGGGAGTGGGCAGCGCGGGCGGCGTGGGGGGCGGACGGGGCGGGCAACCCAAGGTCTCTGCACACGCCGCGGACCCGCCGGGCCGCGGCACGCCACCCGATCGGTCGCATGAAACCCCCGGCCGTTGCCGGAAATCCCCTCAGATGTGGAAGAAAGCGTACCATACGCAACCTGACATTGACGCGCCGCGTTTGCTGCGTAGGAAGGGCCAGCCTTCGTGGGCCTGGGCGGATTCCGGGCCGAGGGGCGCGATCAAAATTGGGGGCTTTGCAACATGCGTGTGACGTTTGGCGCGGCTTGTCTGGCGGCGGTCCTGGCCCTGGGGTGCGGCAGCGCCCTGGCCCTGGAGGAGGACAAGGGCGAGAAGGAAAGGTTGGCCGTCTGCGAGCGCGAGCTGTGCGGCATCCTGGTGAAGAAGGAGGCCGGCGCCGACCTCAAGTGTGCGCTGCAGAAGACCTGGGCCGGCAAGCTCATCAAGGAAGGCGTGCAGCAGAAGAAGCTCACCTGGGGCTTCGGCGACATCCGCTGCAGGATGGACCTGTCGGTCAAGCGCCAGGAGATGATCGATGCGCTGACCAAGCCCGCGTACGAGTTCAAGCTTGGAACGCATCAGGTGACCTGCGATGTGGAGCGCGAGAAGGAGGTGATGAAGATCACCGTCGCCATGTCGCCGAGGTTCCAGTTCAAGGACGGCAAGGCCTCCAAGGCCTGGCTCGGCATCGGCACCATCGAGGCCCCCACCATGCTGAAGGGCGCCATCTGGACCGTGGCGCAGCTTGAGGACACCTTCGGCATCGTCCACGGCGACCTGATCCGCGAGATCAACGAGTTCGTGTACCAGCGCTGCCCGAAGCGGATGTAGGGCGTTCGGGGTCAGAGCTGCGGGCTAGGGCGTTCACACAACTCGCTGAGTGTCTTGCCGACGAGCGAGTGCTACGCGGCGGTTTGCTCGGAGGGTGCC
>JBAPMW010001001.1:0-3621 GCA_049278815.1 Hyphomicrobiaceae bacterium | reverse complement strand
GCGCTGTTCTCATTCCTGACCTCGATCCAGGAGGCCTCCGCCACCATTTTCTTGACGTTAGGCGGTTGGGAGATGATGCCGTTCGGCATCTTCACCTTCTACATCGCCGGGTCGCAAAGCCAAGCGGCCGCCCTCGGCGTGATCCTGATCGCCATGTGCGCGCTGAGCCTCTATGTGGTCAACCGGATTGCCGGGACGCGCGTCGGCGGCTTGTTCGGCTGATGCTAGACGAGGCCGGCCAGCTCCGGGCCGGTTGGTTCACCTAGAAGTTCGGCGAAGGTGGTCCTGATCGCAGCCCCCTCGTTGACGATGCGGTTCACCGCCGACGCGATCGGCACCCGGATGCCGAGGCGACGGCCGAGCTCGCTCAAGGACGCGGCGGTGTGTACCCCTTCGGTCACCACCTTGCGCTCGGCGAGAATGTCTGCCGGCGAGCGGCCCTGGCCGAGGGCGATGCCGAAGCTGGTGTTGCGCGACTGGGTGCCCATGCAGGCGAGCGTGACGTCGCCGCTGCCGGCAAGGCCGAGCAGGTTGAGCGGATTGCCACCCTTGGCGCGCGCAATGCAGGCCATCTCGTAGAGGCCGCGGGCGATCAGCAGTCCGCGCACGTTCTCGCCCATGTTCTGGGCGATGGCGATCCCGCAGGCGATGGCAAGCACGTTCTTGAAGGCGCCGCCGATGGTGGCGCTGATGGGGTCGTCCGAGGGGTAGACGAGGAAGCGGGCGCTGGTGAGAGCGCACGCCAATTCCTGTGCAAGCGCGCGATCAGTGCTGGCGAGGGTGACGCCGGTCGGCAGCCCAAGCGCGACTTCCCGCGCGAAGGAGGGACCGGCAAGCACGGCGATACGGGACTGGGGCAGCGCCTCCGCAATCAGCTCCGGCATCAGGACGCACATCCCGCGTTCGATCCCCTTGGAGCAGGACACCACGGGTGTGCCGGGTCGCAGGTTTTCACGCAGCTCTTCGGCGATACCGCGCAGAAACTGCGATGGGACCGCAAGGAGTACGAAATCGGCTGTCTCGATCGCCTCGGTCAGATGGCAGGTCGCCACTATGCCAGGTTCAAGGGGAGCGTCTGCGAGGAACAACGAATTGCCGTTGCCAGCGTTGATCGATGCGACGACCTCGGGCTCGCGCGCCCACAGCCGCACCCCAAGCCCCGCGCGCCGTGCCGCGCAGGCCATGGCAGTGCCAAAGGCGCCGCCGCCGATGATGGCTGCCGTCTTCATGGGCCTTGCCCTTCCCTCAATAGGTCGCTCGCCCGCCCGAGATGTCGAACACCGCGCCGGTGCTGAATGAGCATTCGGCCGAGGCGCAGAACGCGGCCATGGCGGCAATTTCCTCCACACGCACGAAGCGGCCGCGCGGCACCTTGGCAAGCATTGCTGTGACGAAATCGGGGGAGAACTGCCGGAGCAGCGTCGTGTCGGCCGACGACGGCGTGATGCAGTTGGCCGCGGTGTCGTAGGCGGCGGGTTCCTTGCCGAGCGACTTGGTGAGCGCGATGAGAGCGGCCTTGGAGGCGGAATAGGCCGAGGCCCTCGGTTGCCCTCCTTGCCGGCAATCGAGGCGATGTTGACGATGCGGCCGTAGGCGTAGGCGATCATGTGCGGGACGACGGCGCGGCAGTGGAACGGACCGTCCAGATTGACTGCCATCACCTGTCGCCAAGCGTCGACGGAGTACTCGCACGTAACCTGCGTCGGTCCGCCGATCCCGGCGTTGTTGACCAGGAATGTCGAAGCGTACGAATTCCTCGAGCATCCTACCGCGTGCCCGCTCGATGCTCGCGTAGGCTGCGCCCGTCACGATGGCGCAGCGGCCCTCAAGGTCGATCCTGTTGCACATGGCTCCTCCCCCGCGCGCCGCCCCTATTCCGCCGCTCCGGAGGCGGCGCTCTTTCGCGCCGCAGGCGCCTCGGCCTCCGCAACCACGGCCATGGTGCGCAGAAGGCTCGAGGGATTGACGCTGATCGAGTCGATGCCGAGCCCGGCCAGATAGCGGGCGATCTCGGGATAGTTGGCAGGGGCCTCGCCGCAGATACCGACATGACGCCCATTGCGCTTGGCGCCCTCGACGGCGAGCTTGAGCATCTCCAGCATGCCGGGATCGCGCTCGTCGAAATCGAAGGCGACGATCTCCGAGTCCCGATCGACACCCAGGGTGAGCTGGGTCAGGTCGTTGGAGCCGATCGAGAAGCCGTCGAACAACTCGGCAAAGGCATCGATCTGGATGACATTGTTGGGGATCTCGCACATGACGTAGACTTCGAGGCCGTCCTCCCCCCGCTTCAGGCCATGGCCTGCCATGGCCTCCAGCACGCGGCGCGCCTCCTCCACCCTGCGGCAGAAGGGGATCATGATGCGAAGGTTGGTCAGGCCCATCTCCCGGCGGACGCGGCGGAGAGCCGCGCATTCGAGCGCAAAGCCGGGGGCATAGGCGGGGTGCGCGTAGCGAGCCGCTCCGCGGAAGCCGAGCATCGGGTTCTCTTCCTTGGGCTCGAACCCCTCGCCGCCGATGAGGCGCGCGTACTCGTTGGTCTTGAAGTCCGACAGGCGAACGATGACGGGCTTGGGGTAGAACGCAGCCGCAATTACGCCGACGCCCTCCGAAAGCTTCTCGATGAAATAGTCCGCCGGCCGCGGATAGTTGCGCACCCGCGCGGCGATGGCCGCTTTCGCCTCCGGAGAGGTCACCTTCTCCGGCTGCACCAGGGCCATCGGGTGAACGCCGATGTGCTCGCTGATGATGAACTCCATGCGCGCCAGGCCGACGCCATCGTTGGGCAGCATCGCCGTCCGGAACGCCAGCTCCGGATTGCCGAGGTTCATCATGATGTGAGTGCGCGGGCGTTTCAGCGTGCTCGTATCGACCCGCGTCGTCTCGAACGGCAGCCTGCCGGCGTAGACACGGCCAACGTCACCTTCAGCGCAGGACACCGTTACGATGGCGCCTGTCTGGAGGGTCTCCCTGGCTCCTGCGGCACCGACGACAGCCGGTACACCGAGCTCCCGAGCGACGATGGCGGCATGGCAGGTTCGCCCCCCGCGCTCGGTCACGATCGCAGCCGCGATTTTCATCACCGGCTCCCAGTCGGGACTGGTCGACTGGGCGACGAGGACCTCGCCCGGCTGGAAATCTGCAAGCTGGTGCGGACCGTCGATGATGCGCACGGGGCCGGCCGCGATCTTCTCCCCCACAGCCCGGCCGGTCGCCAGCACCCGGCCGGACCCCTTGAGGGCATAGCTTTCGAGCGCCGTGGGCGCCCGCCGCGAGGCCACCGTCTCAGGTCGGGCCTGGATGATATAGATCTGTCCATCGTCGGCGTCCTTGGCCCACTCGATGTCCATGGGGCTAGGATGGCCAGCCTCAGCCGAGTAGTGGTCCTCGATGGCGATGGCATTGGCGGCAAGCTCAAGCACTTCCGCGTCGCTGATGCAGAACCGTTGGCGATCGTCTTCCGGCACGGCAATGTTGCGCGTGCCTCCCTTGCCGTCACCGTAGATCATGCGCATCTGCTTTCGCCCCAGCGACCGGCTGAGGACGGCGCGATGGCCGAGACGGAACGTCGGCTTGTGCACGTAGAATTCGTCAGGATCGACGGCGCCCTGCACGATGTTC
>JBAPMW010001000.1:0-1953 GCA_049278815.1 Hyphomicrobiaceae bacterium | reverse complement strand
GCCGACCCGCGGCGGCGTCACCATCTCGCCAAGGAACGCGAACATCAGCGTGAAGATGCCGATCGCGAGCAGGAAGTTGGCGATCGGTCCCGCCGCCACGATGGCGGCCCTGGCCCACAGCGGCTTGGTCTGGAACGCCCCCTGGCGCTCGGCCGGCGTCAGCCGCTCCAGGCTGTCGCGGGAGGGAAAGCTCGAGGCGTTGTCGTCATCCATGAACTTGACGTAGCCGCCGAGCGGCAGCCAGCCGAAGCGCCAGCGGGTGCCGTGGCGGTCGTAGAAGCCGAAGATCTCCCGGCCGAAGCCGATGGAGAAGTCCTTCACCTTCACGCCGCACCAGCGCGCGACCAGGAAATGGCCGAGCTCGTGGATGAAGACGACCGGGGTGAGGACGAGCCCGAAGGCCATCGCGTAGAAGGCGATGTTGCCCAGCCCGCCGAGCCCCTGATCGATCAATCCCATATCTGCCTCCACTATCCGATCTTGTGCCGTAGGTGCCGCCGGTGGCGACAGCTCTTCACCTCGAAGCGCGCCTTTCCAGCAACCCCTGAGTCAGCTCGCGCGTGGCCGCATCCACCGCCAGCACCGCAGCCACGTCCTCGACCGCGCCAAGCAGCCCGCGCCCCACCGCCGCATCCAGCACATCTGCGACCAGCTCGGCGATCTGCAGGAACCCGATCCGCCCGGCCAGGAACGTCTCGACAGCCACCTCGTTGGCGGCGTTGAGCACGCCAGGGGCCATGCCGCCCGACTCCATGGCCTGGCGCGCCAGGGGGAGGGCGCGGAAGCGCGTTTCGTCCGGGCGCTCGAAGCTCAGCGTTCCCAACTCGACCAGGTCAATGCGCCTCGTCGGAGTGTCGATGCGGGCGGGCCAGCTCAGGCCCAGGGCCACGGGGGTGCGCATGTCGGGATCAGCCAGCTGCGCCAGCATGGAGCCGTCGCGGAAGCCAACCAGCGCATGCACGATCGACTGCGGGTGCACCACCACCTCGAGCCGGCCGGGCTCGACCGAGAACAGGTGGTAGGCCTCGATCAGCTCGAGCCCCTTGTTCATAAGGGTTGCGGAGTCGATGGTAATCTTGCGGCCCATCGACCAGTTCGGGTGCCGCAGCGCCTGGACCGGCGTTGCGTGCTGCAATTGCTCCATGCTCCAGGTGCGGAACGGTCCGCCCGAGGCTGTCAGCACGATGCGCTCGATGGCCTCCGGCTCCGAGCCCGCCAGCGCCTGAAAGACCGCCGAGTGCTCCGAATCCACCGGCAGGAGCTCCGTCCCGGCCTTGCGCACCGCCTCCATGAAAAGCTGGCCGCCGCACACGAGGCATTCCTTGTTGGCGAGCGCCACGCGCCGACCCTGCGCGACGGCCGCCAGCGTCGACCGCAGCCCGGCCGCGCCGGAGATCGCTGCCATCACGCAATCCACGGGCCTCGCGGCCGCCTCGATGAGCGCGCCGGCCCCTGCCGCGGCCTCGATCCCGGTGCCCGAGAGGCACTCCTGCAACTCCCTGTAGCTCGTCTCGTCCGCCAGCACGGCGAGGCGGGCGCCGTGGCGCACTGCCAAGTCCGCCAGCGCCTTGGCATCGCTGTTGGCCGTCAGGGCCACAACCTGGAATAGATGGGGGTTGCGCCCAACGATGTCCAGCGTGCTGCTGCCCACCGAGCCGGTCGCGCCCAGGACGCTGACGTGGCGCACCGACGGCGCCGTTCCCGCTCCGTACGCCTGGGACCCTGGGGGCTTGCTCCCGGCGCCTGCGCTTGTACGGCCCATCGCTACGCCACCCGGTGCGCTGCTCACGATCCGAGCAGCAGGGCGCTGGCCGGCGAATGCATGTCGATCACGATCGCTGCCAGCCCGACGGCAGCCGCTGCGGCCACCAGGCCGTCGACCCGGTCCATCACGCCTCCATGGCCCGGGAACAGCGAGCCGGTATCCTTGGCGCCGAACCGGCGCTTGAGCGC
>JBAPMW010000999.1:0-5370 GCA_049278815.1 Hyphomicrobiaceae bacterium | reverse complement strand
CTACAGCGCTGCTCGGTCGCGCCACTACCGACCGTATGGCGCTCAGTGGAGTGCTGATAGCGATGTCGGGTGTGGCGATGTTCAGCTATGCCTTTAGCGCCTGGGTGCAGGAGGATTTTGGCCCCCTTGCCGATCCGATGATCCCCCGCATGGTATTGGGAGGCATGACGATGATCGTGAACGGCATGCAGGTCTTTTTCACCGGGCTTGTACTGGGAATTCTGGGAATTCCCAAGCGAGAGCGCACGCAATAGGAGGGCTCGACCGAAGCGACTCGTCGGAGACGGGGAGGTCGAGGCGGCGCTGGGCGACGTCGCCCTCGATCTCGTCGCCGGCCCTCACCTACTCGGCGGCCTCGATGCCCGGCTATTCACCCGGCTTCGGCCCGATTTCAGTGCGCCGCCTACCGACAACGTAGGCGAGCGCGAGGCCGATCAGAGTGCACGCGAGAGAGACGATCAAGATGTAAACCACCGTCCCCTGCACCATGGGCCAAGTCTCACGGCTCGGAGTCTCCAGGGCGGCGAAGAGGGCATCGAGTGGGATAGACGCAGCCCCGCCGGGGCGTGTCGCGATGCCCCCAAGAAGACCGACCAGGAGACCTGCAACGCCCAACATGAAGTGCAGGTCGAGCGAACGTACGGTCGCACTGTCCGGGGCGCGCCGGACCAACGCTTGGTTGAGCATGACCGCGCTGACCACGATCGCGCCGGCGATGTCGGTGGCAAGTCCGGGTTTGACCAGGCCCAATGCCGCAACGATGAGAAAGCCGCGCTGCCACAGGCTGCAGGCACTCACCAGGTAGCCCGCCAAGCCCGCCGCCAGGAGAACGCAGCCTACTGTCGCGGTGCTCGACGACCACAGGATTCGCATCCAGTCGGCGGTCACCAGGTCCGCAGTCTTGCCGTAGACGGCCGGATCGAGCATCAGGATTGCCGGCTCGTAGACGAACATGAAGGGCACGACAAAGCCGGCCGCGCCGATTTTCACCGCCGCCCATCCCGACTTCCACAGATCCGCCTTGGCCAGTCCGGCTGCCGCGAACACCGCCAGCGCGACCGGCGGCGTGATGGCGGACAGGATCGCGAAGTAGAACGCGAACATGTGCGCGGCCGGCTCGACCACGCCGAGCTTGATGATGGCCGGCACCAGGAGCGCGGTCATGATGATGTAGGCCGGCGTGGTCGGCATGCCCATGCCGAGGACGATGCCGGCAGCCATGGTGAGGAGCAGCGCCAGGATCAGCGTGCTCTGGGCCAGACCGACGACGACCTGGGTGAAGGTGATGCCGAGGCCGGTTATGGTCACGACAGCGATGATGACGCCGGCGCAGGCGCACGCCATCGCCACGCCCAGCGCGTTCTTGGCCCCGTCGATCATCGCCTCGACGATGTTGCCCACGCGGACATACTGGCGCGTCTCCGCCCGCAGGGCCGCGACGGGGAAGCAGGCGAGCGTGCCCAGCAATGCCGCCATGGGGGCGCTGTAGCCCGAATACAGGACGAACAGGATCACCAGGACCGGAATGAACAGGTGCCCGCGCTGGCGCAGAACGCTGCGCATTCTCGGCAGCTCCGCCCGCGGCACGCCGTGGATGCCGGAACGCTTGGCCTCGAAATGCACGGCCGAGAAGCACGCTACGTAGTAGAGCAGAGCCGGCACTGCCGCCCAGATCGTCACCTGCAGGTAGCTGACGCCCATGAACTCGGCCATCACGAAGGCTGCGGCGCCCATGATCGGCGGCATGATCTGCCCGCCGGTGGAGGCGACGGCCTCCACGCCGGCGGCGAAATGCGGCTTGAATCCGGTGCGCTTCATCAATGGGATGGAGATCGGCCCATCGACCATGACGTTGGCGACGGCGGAGCCCGAGATGGTGCCGAACAGGCTGGAGCTGAACACCGACACCTTGCCGGGGCCGCCGGCCGTATGGCCGGTCAGGGCCATGGCGAAGTCCATGAACAGCTGCCCGGTGCCGGTACGCTCCATGAACGAGCCGAACAGCACGAAGATCAGCACGTAGGACGCCGACACCGCCAGCGGGATGCCGAAGATGCCCTCGGTGGTCATGTAGAGCTGGTCGAGCAGGCGCAGCGGCTCGATGCGTGCAACCAGCAGGCCGTAGGCGAGGAAGACGATGGCGGTGATCGGCAGCGCCGCCCCGATCACGCGGCGCGTCCCCTCGATGACGACCACCGTCAGCAGCACGCCCATGACGATGTCTGAGGGGTAGAGATCGTCGACGTAGAAGATGCGATCGACGATGTAGCCGTAGTTGAAGAAGAGGTAGAGGATCGGGGCGGCGCCGAGCGCGAGCAGCGCATAGTCCAGGAAGCCGGGTGTGAAGCTCTGCGTGGAGTTCCAGCGGTAGAGCAGGAACGTCAGCGTCACCGCGAACAGGAGGTGCGTGCCGCGATAGGGGATCGCCTCGGGCGACCCGAAGCCGATCGCCCACATGTGGTAGACGGCCATAGTGAAGCCGATGATGCCTACCACGAGACGCATGACGCCCGCGTAGCTCAGCTCGATTTTCATGACTGGACCCGGCCCGGAGACTGTGGCGCGCGGCCTAGGCCGGCGTAGGAACTGCCGCCGGCGCGCGAACGGGCAGCGCCGGCGGCTGGAAGGATCAAAGCTACCTGAACGCCAGCCTACCTGGTCGCAACCGTGATGCCGGCTTCCTTGTAGAACTTGGCTGCCCCGGGATGGAACGGCACGCCGATGTCGGCGGCCATGCCCGCCGGGGTCAGCTTGGCGATGTCCTTGGCCACGGTCGACAACGCCTTGGTGTTGTCGGCGATGGCCTTGGTCATGGTGTAGACTTGGTCGGCGGGCAGCTTGCACGATGCCACGACGTGCGTGAAGAAGCCGATCACCTTGAGGTCCCTGTCCTGCTTGGGATAGGTGTCTTTCGGCAGCGTGATCAGCTTGTAGCTGGGATTGAGCTTGAGCATCTTATCGTAGATGTCGGCCTGATCGAAGAACTTGACCTGACGCGCGGACTGCAGGTCCATGACCGCGCCCGCGGGAGCCTGGGTGTTGAGGCCAAACGCCACCGCGTGGCCGTCCTTCATCTGGTTCACCGAGTCGGTATAGCCGACGTGGCTCACCTTCACGTCCGAGTACTTGATGCCGTGCGCCTCCAGGAAATGCTGCGTGATGACCTGGCCGGTGTTGCCCTTCTGCTGGGTGGTGATGCTCTTGCCCTTGAGGTCGGAGATCTTGTTGATGCCGGAGTCGGCGAGGACTACGAACTGGAAGTATTGCGGATAGAGCGAGGCGACGTTGCAGACGTCGGAATGCACCTTCTTGAACGGCTCCCGCCCCGCCATCGCATCGGCGGTGGAGATCGAGTTGGCAAGCCCGACCTCGGCCTTGCTCTCCTGGATGGCGCGCACGTTGGCGATGCCCGCTCCCGGCAGCACAGCGTAGGTGTTGCCCGGCGCGGCCTTCTCCCACAGGTCCTTGAGCTGGCCGCCGAGCGGGATCCACGAGCCGCCCTGCGGGCCTGTCATCATCCGCAGCTCGGCCGCTCCGGCAGCCCCCGCCAGTGCGAGCACAGCCGTCACGACAGCAGCCGGCAGCATCGTTCTCCTCATCGCATCCTCCCTGAGACGCTAGTTGTTGTCGATGGGTCCGTGGCAGAACACTAGCGTCCGCTGGCGGGATTGGCCAGTGACTGCTGGTCAGACGTTCGGCGGTGCTCCGGCTCCCTTCACGAGGCCGGCTTGAAGGAGAACACCCTAGCTTCCCCGACTCGGCGCCCGCCGCCCGGACGAGTTGGTCCGCCGCGGCGTGCGCTTGGGCGACAGCGGCCCCGTCTGGGGAAGCCAAGGCGACGCTTCGTCCGGCAGTGGCCCGCCGTCCGATACCTTCGCCTGCAGGCGATCGATCAGGTCGATGAAAAGCTCGATCTCCGCCTGCGTCAGGTCGGCCACCACCTCGCTCTGGCGGTCGAGCGCGATGGGCACCATCTCGTCGTGCAGGGCGCGGCCCTTCGGGGTGAGGGCGACGTTGTTGCGGCGGCTGTCGGCGCCGTCCTCCTGGGCGCTGACCAGCCCCATGCGCTGGAGCACGGCGAGGCTGCGGCTGACCGCGCCCTTGTCGAGCTCGGTCTGGCTGCAGATGCGGTTGGCCCGGGTCTCCGTCACTTGGCCGATGAACATGATTACCCGCCACTCGACTACGCCGATGCCGTAGCGCTTGCGGTAGTAGCGGGAGGCCGACCGCATCAGGCGGTTGGCGAGGACGGTGACCTTGGTAGGTATATGGCTGCTGAGATCGAGAAGCGGGCCGCAGGACCCGGTATCGCCCGCGGCGTGGCGCATCTTACTCGGCCGCGGCATCGTCGGGCTGATGCTCTTCCTGGAGGGATCGACGCTCCATAGGTAGCGGATCTGCGCGCTGCCGGGCAAGTCCGAGGCGGCCCGGCCCTTCCCGGCGTTTCGTCACACGGAATCGCAGTCCGGGCCCCTGCGCTCGAAAATGCAACTGCATCGCAACGGCTTACGGTTCTGAAAGAGCTTTGGCTTAGGTTGAAGGGCGGCGAGAGCGCCGCAGGCCCGCCGTCTCGGCGCGGCATGCTGGCTGCGTCCACGAGTCTTGACGGTGGGCACTTACAGTGAGTCCTGGGGGTACGGTGGCGGTACGGTAATGTCAGACGACAGCCGATATGCGGCAGGGCCTTGCGCCAGAATCGAGATAAGGCGAGCCGCCGCTCTGGCGCTCGTTTCCTGGCTGGGGTGGAGCGTCTCGGCCGCCGCCGCACCGGACGGGCAGCCGACGGCGGTCGAGCCGTCCATGCAGGTGTATCTGGTGCGCAGCGCCGAGCCCGGCTGCGAGCCGCAATGCCCCGAATGGATCGCTGCCCAGGGCAAGATCGAGGAGGGCACGGCGACGCACTTCAAGAAGGTCCTGCGCCAGATCGGCAACCGCAAGGTGCCGCTGCTGATCGACTCCAGCGGCGGCCGGGTGAGCGATGCCTTCGAGATCGGCCGCCTGATACGCGCCAGGGGCCTCGATGTGGCGGTGAGCGGCACCGAGCTTGTGCCCTGTCCCCCGTCGGACCAGGCCTGCCGCCACGCAGAGACGCCGAAAATCCGCCTCGGCCTGCCGCTGGCGGCCCAATCCAGGTGCGCCTCCGCCTGCGCCTTTGTGCTGGCCGCCGGCGCCCGGCGGCTGGTAGGATCGACGGCGTTCGTCGGCCTGCATCGCATCCGCACCTTCCGGGTCCTGCTCACCTACCATGGTGCTGCCGCCGGCGCGCGAGGGGGGGCAGGCGGCTGGGTGACGGAGAAGGTGATCGAGATCCCAACGCCCAAGCGGACCTATCGTCAGATCCGCCGCTATTTCGCCGAGATGGGCATCGAC
>JBAPMW010000998.1:0-2444 GCA_049278815.1 Hyphomicrobiaceae bacterium | reverse complement strand
CCGTTGCGCGAGCGCGCGAAACCGTAGCCGAGGCGAAAGTAGGTGCGCGGCGTGGCGCCGACCATCCTGGCGAAGGTCTCGATCTCGGCCACCGGCAGGCCGGTGATGGCGCTGGCCCACTCCGGCGTGCGGGTCTCGAGGTGTTGCTCCAGCTCGCGCGGGCAGTCGGTGTACTTCTCCAGGTAGGGCCAGTTGGCATGGCCGTCGCGGAACAGCACGTGCATCACCGCGCAGGCCAGCGCGCCGTCGGTGCCGGGCCGCAGGCACAGCGCGAGGTCGGCCTGCTGCATGGTGCCGTTCTCGTAGACATCGACGGCGACGATCCTGGCGCCGCGCTCCTTCCTGGCGCGGATGGCGTGCGTCATGACGTTGACCTGGGTGTTGACGGGATTGGTGCCCCAGATCACGATGAGATCCGACTTGGCCATCTCGCGCGGGTCGGCGCCGGCGAGCTTGGCCGTCCCGGCGATGAAGCCGGTCCACGCCAGCGTGGTGCAGATGGTGGCGTACATGCCGGAGTAGCGCTTGGCGTGGCGCAGGCGGTTGATGCCGTCGCGCATCACGAGGCCCATGGTGCCGGCGTAGTAGTAGGGCCAGACCGCCTCGGGGCCGTGACGGCGCTCGGCCGCCAGCATGGCCTCCGCCG
This sequence comes from Hyphomicrobiaceae bacterium, assembly GCA_049278815.1. Lineage (GTDB taxonomy): Bacteria > Pseudomonadota > Alphaproteobacteria > Rhizobiales > Hyphomicrobiaceae > AWTP1-13. The sequence goes on along the minus strand of JBAPMW010000998.1, from coordinate 1,798 downwards.
TGATGTCGAGGGCGTCGTCCCAGGAGATGCGCTGGAATTGGCCGGAGGCCTTGCCGCCCTTGCGCCGCAGGGGGTGCATCAGCCGGTCGGGGTGATGCATGCGCTCGGCGTAGCGCGCCACCTTGGCGCAGATGACGCCCGCCGTGTAGCTGTTGTCCTTGGCGCCGTGCAGCCGCCCGATGCGGTTGCCATCCAGCAGCTCGACGTCGAGGGCGCAGGTCGAAGGGCAGTCGTGGGGACAGGCCGAGTGGCCGATGGCGGGCTTGGCGTGGGCGTTCATGCGGTGTCACGGGCGGTTGGAGCGACACCGCACGCTAGCCGAGTTGGGGGCGCAGGCCAAGGCGCGAGGTCCCATCAACAGGGCTACGGCAGTCGCACAGGCGGTCCTGCGCGACCGATGCCGTAGCCCCAAGCAGGAGCGTCAATACCTGCCCAAGTTGCCGAAACCCGAGCCCCAGCCGGAGGTGAATTTGTACGTCAGGGTGAGTCGGGCGGTATGAGACTCCAGCTCGGTGTCGACGCGCATGTCGAAAAACTCGTCATCCGCAATGTGCAGCCCCCCAGTGTCGAATTCCGTGAACCGGTACTCGAGCCTGAGGAACCAGTTGCTTGCCCACAGGCGCGTGTCCACGCCTGCGCCGACAAACCAACCGTCGAGATTCCGATCACGAGAGACGGTGAGCGCGTCGAGATCGAAGAAGCGGGCTCTCTGCTCGAGCTGAACTTGCGTGTAGCCGCCTGTGATATAGAGCAGCGTGGACGGGCTTGAGAGCCATCCAAGCCGCGCACCGACCGACCACACGTTGTCCTGATTGGTCGAGTGATCGAAGTCATCGAATACCCTGTTACGGGTTGACAGGTCGAAGAAGTCGTAGTCGGCGAACACGCCGAAGACCGTCTTCGGCCCGAGCTGCCAATCCCAGCCAACGATCAAGGTGCCGAGCACGCCGGTGTCGGCACCGCGGAAATCGAACAGCCTCTCTTCGAAGAACGCGTCGTTGACTGAGACATCGTGCACCACGGCGCCGGCACCGATGCCCGCACCGATGTAAAAGCCGCTCCAGGACGGAGCATACACGGGCACGGGAGCGGCTATGGACGAAGGCCGCTTATCGATTCCGTCGGCGGCAGCAGTGCTGGTTCCGAGGGCAAGGGCGACCGCGACGCCCACCATGATCTTCTTCATTCCGTGGTTCCTGTGGTCTGATACGCAGCACGCAAGAGCCGCCTGTCCGGCGGTATTCCTGATCGTGAGGCGCAGCACCAAACTATTGGCACAGGATTGGGCGGCGCAGGCATCCTGCGTGCAGGAGCTGCGATCCAATTGCAAGCCAGCAAAGATTTGGGCGGCTGTTTTAATAATATAATGCAGCAATGAGGTCACTTTAATATATGAGGTTATTCATATTAGCTCTACATATTATATAGCGGATATTTACATTGATACGTCTTATATCTTTATTGCCTTTTTGAAGCGCGCATCTTGCGGCGAAGCGGGCTGCCGGTCGGGCGCCCCTCAGCGGTGTCGAAGGTGGCGGCGGGCTGTGCGACGGCAGAAGGGCCTCTCGCACAGCCCTCTGTATCGCCGCCCCGCAGGCGCCCGCTCTCAGCGATTGCGCTGCTTGGGAGGCTCCTGTGGGGGGGCGGGCTTGCTCTCCTCGGCCGCAGGGTCGCCGGCCAGCTTGGCCAGGCTGTCGCGGATGGACGGGGGCAGCTTGGACAGATCGGGGCCGGGCTTTGAGGGGCGACGCGGCAGCGGAGCGGCCATGGGGTTGGGACGCGGCGCCGAGAACAGCGG
>JBAPMW010000997.1:0-5235 GCA_049278815.1 Hyphomicrobiaceae bacterium | reverse complement strand
GTCTGACCCCAATACGGGTGTCAGCCCCGTCCCGAGCCGCCGTTGGCCGAGGGCTCCGTCGGCGTCAGGCTCTCCATCCCGCGCAGCAGCTGCTCCTCGGTCATCATATCGACCTGGGTATCGCTCGTCTGGTCGTCGCGGCCGAGGAACTGGCGGCGCTCCTGCGGCAGCTGCGGGGCGGCTGCCTTCTCCGGCTCGTCCACCTCCACGTTCTTCTGGATGGAATGGATCAGGCCCTCGAGCAGGTCGTGCGGCGGAATCGTCCGGTCGGCGATCTCGCGGAGCGCAATCACCGGGTTCTTGTCGTTGTCGGGATCGACCGTGATGTGCGAGCCGCTCGCAATCGAGCGCGCGCGGTGTGCGGACAGGAGCACCAGCTCGAACCGGTTGGGGACCTTATCGACGCAGTCCTCGACAGTCACACGCGCCATGCGGCAACCCCTCTCATTCGCGTTGGGGCGCCCCTTTGCTATAGAGGCGAAGCGCCCAAAAGGCCAACGCCCCCGAAGCAGCACTCCGGAAGCCTTCCAGCACGGCTGCCTTTTCGCATGCGCGAGCACAAATTGCAAGGGCGCGCGCGGCACGCGGGGCTCTCATGCAGCCGTGGCCCGCAGCATCGCCAGGGCATCTACTTCTTGGCTGCGGCCGCCTCGACGATGCCCGCGGCCTTGAAGCCCGTCGGGCCCGGGGCGGCCTTCAATGCCCCGACGGTCACGGGCCTGGCGGTGGCGCCGACGGTCACGTCCGCCGGCACGCCGGCCCTCGATGCGCCCGGCGCGGAGACGGCCACCTGCTCGCCGCTGGCGCATTGCCGGGCCGGCAGCAGCTCGAAGGAGCCGGTGCGGGCTACGGCACCGTCGGGCCGCAGGAACGTCTGGCGCCACCGGGCGACCAGCACGCCGGCCTCCACCCGCGTAATCTGGCTGGCAGCGCAGAAGATGGCGGCGTAGCCTTCCTCCACCCAGATGCGCTCGTGCTGCGGGGCGTTCTCCACCGCGATGGTGGCAAGCGCCAGGGCGCGCCGCGGGTCCTTCGCCACGTGCCGCCCGTGCCAGAACAGCTCGGCGAGCACCGCCTGGGCCGGCCCGTGGCTCTCCTCGGCAAGCACCGCCAGATAGTGCAGCCCGCGCCTCACATCGTCCTTCGAGCTGTCGGCGCGGAGGTAGGTTCTGGCCAGCTCCAGCTGGGCGTCCCTGTCGCCGAAGTACACCGCGGCATGGTGCAGGTAATCGGCGGCACGGCGCGGATTGGGGGGCAGGTCGATCGCCTTGACGCCGGCGCGCACATAGCCGGCGAGCGCGATCAGCGCCTTGGCGACGAACGGCGCGCGCTGGCTGGTGAGGGGATCGACGGCGACGTTCTCATCGGCCAGCTTGCGGTAGAGCACGAACGCCTTGGTGTGGTCCGTGGCCGGGCCGACATCCGCCGCGTAGATGCGGGCGAGGTAGAACTCGGCGATGAAGCGGGCCGACGAGTCGCCCACGGCCGCGGCCGCGTTGAGCTCGGCGATGGCGATGTCGTGCTTGCCGGTGCGGAAGGCAGCGAGCCCGCGCTCCAGCGCCACCTGGGCGGAGGCGTACGGCGCCGACGGCGCTATCGCCTGCTGGGCGTGCGCAGCACCCGCCCAGCAGGCGATCAGCGCCGCTGCTATGACGCCGCTAGATATCCGCATAGCAGATCACTTCCGCCTTTCCGCCGGCATGCGTGACGGCCCCTTTGCGCGCGGGGCCCACCTGGTCCGCGTACTTGCGCAAGGCGCCGCTCTGATAGGGGTTGGCCGGCGGCTGCCAGGCCTTGCGCCGCTTGGCGAGCTCGGTCTTCGACACCTCCAGGTCGAGCGTGCCCTTCTCGGCATCGATGGAGATGATGTCGCCGTCCTGGATCAGCGCGATCGGCCCGCCGACAGCGGCCTCCGGCCCCACATGCCCGATGCAGAAGCCGCGCGTGCCGCCGGAGAAGCGGCCGTCGGTGATGAGCGCCACCTTGTCGCCGGCGCCCTGGCCATAGAGGGCCGCGGTGGTGGAGAGCATCTCGCGCATGCCGGGGCCGCCCTTGGGGCCCTCGTAGCGGATAACCAGCACCTCGCCGTCCTCGTACTGGCGATTCTCGACGGCGCGGAAGCAGTCCTCCTCGCAGTCGAACACACGGGCGGGCCCGCGGAACTGCAGCTTGGCGAGACCCGCCACCTTGACGATGGCGCCCTCCGGCGCCAGCGAGCCCTGCAAGCCGACGACGCCGCCGGTCGGCGTGATGGCTTGCGAGACCGGGTAGACGACCTTCTGGTCCTTGTTGAACTTCACCTTCTCGAGGTTCTGCTTGATGGTCTTGCCGGTGACGGTGAGGCAGTCCTCATGCAGGTAGCCGCCGTCGAGGAGCGCGCGCATCACCTGCGGGATGCCGCCGATGTCATGGACATCCTTGGCCACGTATTTGCCGCCGGGCTTCAAGTCGGCGATGTAGGGCGTGCGCTTGAAGATGGCGCACACGTCCATGAGATCGAACTCGATGCCGCACTCGTGCGCCATGGCCGGCAGATGCAGGCCGGCGTTGGTGGAGCCGCCGGTGGCGGCGACGATGGTGGCGGCGTTCTCGAACGCCTTGCGGGTGGCGATGTCGCGCGGGCGGATGCCGTCCGACAGCAGCCGCATCACCGCCTTGCCGCTCGCCACCGCGTACTCGTCGCGGTCCTCGTAGGGCGCGGGCGCGCCGGCCGAGCCGGGCAGCGCCAAGCCGATGGCCTCCGACACCATGGCCATGGTGTTGGCGGTGAACTGGCCGCCGCAGGCGCCGGCGCCCGGACAGGCGTGGCATTCCAGCGTATGCAGATCCTTGTCCGACATCTTGCCGGCGGAGTGCTGACCGACCGCCTCGAACACATCGACCACCGTCACGTCGCGGCCCTTGAATTTGCCCGGCAGGATCGATCCCCCGTACATGAAGACCGCGGGCACATTGAGGCGCAGCATGGACATCATGACGCCCGGCAGCGACTTGTCGCAGCCGGCGAGGCCCACCATGGCGTCGTAGCAGTGGCCGCGCATGGTGAGCTCGATGGAATCGGCGATCACCTCGCGCGACACCAGCGACGCCTTCATGCCCTGGTGGCCCATGGCGATGCCGTCGGTGACGGTGATGGTGCAGAACTCGCGCGGCGTGCCGCCGCCGGCGTTGACGCCCTTCTTGGCGGATTGCGCCTGGCGCATAAGAGCGATGTTGCAGGGCGCGGCCTCGTTCCAGCACGACACGACGCCGACGAACGGCCGGTGGATCTGCTTCTCCGTCAGACCCATCGCGTAGTAGTAGGAGCGATGCGGGGCGCGCGAGGGCCCTTCTGTGACGTGGCGGCTCGGCAGTTTCGATTTGTCGAAAGTCTTCGCGTCCATGCCTCTTCTCAGCCCCTTGCACTTCCCCCAGTCCATCGAGCCACAAGCGTCCGCAGCCGGAAAACGCACCCCCGTGCGCCCAACTCAAAGCCTCCCCCGAGGCCAGACGGTGTTTTGGATGCGTCCGCCGCTCGCCGAGCCGACAACGACTCCCAAGACTCTATGTGGATTGGATTTTGTCGATGCTTTGTGGCTCAACGGTGGCATCCGGTGGCCCGGAAGCCACACCCAACCTCACCGTCGATCACGATTGCGAGGTTTTCCACGGCCGAGCTGTAGGTTGGGTTAGCGCGCAGCGCGTAACCCAACATTTCGCGGATGGCAATGTTGGGTTGCGGGCTGTTGGGTTACGGGCCTTCGGCCCTAACCCAACCTACACGGTTTCCACCCGCTTCAGCGCCGCCTTGAGCTTCTTTACCGTGGCCTCGAAGGCGGCCTTGCGCTCGCGGTTCTCCTCGATGACCTCGGGCGGGGCCTTGGCGACGAAATCGGCGTTGGCGAGCCTGGCGTCGACCTTGGCGATCTCGGCCTCGGCCTTGGCGATCTCGCGCTCCAGGCGGGCGCGCTCGACGTCCATGTCGATGACGCCGGCCAGCGGCAGCGCGGCGATCGCGTCCGCCAGCACGATCTGGGCGGCGCCCTTGGGGGGCGTCCTGGCGAAGGAGGTCGCCTCGATGCGGGCGACGCGCTTGACCGTCTCCTCGTAGCGCTCGGCGCGGGCGCGGGCGGCCTTGCCGGCGCCGACCAACACCAGCGGAATCTTGGCGCCGGCCGGCACGTTCATCTCCGAGCGCACCGAGCGCACCTCGCCGATGAGCGCGATCAGCCAGCCGATCTCGGCATCGGCCGCCTTGTCGGCGAGGCCCTCGAAGGCCGGCCAGGCGGCGAGGCAGAGCACCTCCTCGCCGGCAGGGAGCGCACCGGCGCGCCGCTCCCACAGCTCCTCGGTGATGAACGGCATGAACGGGTGCAGGAGCTTCATGATCTGGTCGAGCGCCCAGGCGGTGGTGGCGCGCGTCTCGGCCTTGGCGGCCTCGCTGCCGCCTTCGAGCACCGGCTTCGTCAGCTCCAGGTACCAGTCGCAGAAGGTGCCCCAGGTGAACTCGTAGATCGCGCCGGCGGCCTCGTTGAACCTGTAGGCCTCGATGCCGGCGGTGACGGCGGCGGCCGTGCGCTCCACCTCGCCGGCGATCCAGCGGTTGACGGTCTCCTCGACCTTCCTGGGATCGAAGCCGGCCACGCGCACGCAGTCGTTCATCTCGGCGAAGCGCGTGGCGTTCCAGAGCTTGGTGGCGAAGTTGCGGTTGCCCTCCACCATCTTGAGGGAAAGCTTGATGTCGCGCCCCTGCGCCGCCATGGCGGCCAGCGTGAAGCGGAGCGCGTCGGCGCCGTAGGCGGGAATGCCGGCGGGGTAGTCCTTGCGGGTGTCGCGGGTGACGCGGGCGGCGTCCTTCTTGTCCATCAGCCCGTCGACGCGCTTCTGGATCAGCCGGTCGAGGCCGATGCCGTCGACGACGTCCAGGGGGTCCATGACGTTGCCCCTGGTCTTGGACATCTTCTGCCCCCGCTCGTCGCGGACCAGCGCGTGGATGTAGACGTCGCGGAACGGGATCTCCTTCATGAAGTGGAGCCCCATCATCAGCATGCGCGCGACCCAGAAGAAGATGATGTCGAAGCCGGTGACGAGCACGCTGGTCGGATAGAAGCGCTTCACCTCGAGTGTCTGGTCGGGCCAGCCGAGCGTGGAGAACGGCCACAGCGCCGAGGAGAACCAGGTGTCGAGGACGTCGGGGTCGCGGTAAATCGGCAACCCTCGATATGCGTACTTGGAATTGGGGTCGCTGTTCCGTAG
>JBAPMW010000996.1:0-5840 GCA_049278815.1 Hyphomicrobiaceae bacterium | reverse complement strand
GGTTTCACCCTATCACGACAGCCCGATGGGCGCGACTCTGAGCGTCGCCTGAAACTCAGCTGAGGCGACCGACCCTTTCCGCCCGCGAAGCAAGCCCGCCCTTTCTGAACAGCCAACGCCATTCGGCGACCACAGCGTTTGCGTGCGGGCACCACGCCTTCCCACCTCGCCTGGTCGCCATTTTGCGGTGGTTACGTCCCGTGTGTGGATTGGGCGAGTCCAACGGGCGGTCTGAGCAGATTCCGAGCCTCTCCCTCGGTCTTGCCACCGGCTAGCGTTTCACTACTATCACCTTGCCGACCGATCCGCGCTCCTTCGACGACTCGATGACCGATGTTGCCGGTAGGCCTGGTGCCTACGAAGCAAGGACAACCTTGAAAGCGGGACAAAATCCCGCTGCGTCATCGGCTAGAGAGTATCATGCACAAGACCCATGAACGGCGTTTGAAACTGAACCGTGTGACAGCCGTGTTCGAAGATCGCGCGCTTTCTTTCATTTTGGCGAAGGGCGCCACGCTGGAGGAGCTTTCGGATCGCCTTGCCGATCTCGGTCGGCACAACGGATGCCCGGTCGCAATCACCGTCAAATTTGACACCATCAAGCTTGGCGCGTCGTCGATCTCATCAGATCGTCTTGGGCAATCAAGACCTTGAGCACACGCGCAATCCTGCTCGGCCGCGCCTGCCGCAAAGCCGTAAACCGCATCACCAGCCCTCGAACGCACGCGCGGCCCAGCCCGGAAAACGACCGGAAGGCGACACGCTAGCCCGCGGTGATGCGAGGCGGCGCCCCGTCTTGGGAGCAGCATCGGACGCTGCTGGTGCTAGCGACGGGCCGGCGAGGGACATGCGCTCCTGTCCAACGGCAAGCTTCTCACCAACGGACAGCGAGGCTGCTGCTGCATGGGTGGAGCTATCCGGCGCCTGCCTTTCGGCGATCTTGGCGATGAGGCCATGCGGCTGACAGCGGCCATCGACAGCCACACCCTGGCCGGGCCGACAAGGCGCGCCGCAGACCCCATCTTGATGGCTTCGCAGCATCGCCAGAAGGATGATGTCGGGCTGCTCGACGGGCAGCGTGGCGTTGACGCGATCAGTAAAGGTCTTCATGGACCGACGGACCGACGCGGACCATACGCCATCAGTGGCTCCGTGGTAGCAGCCGGCACGCTTCAGCTGGACTTGAATCGCTTGCGTGAGCTGCGCGCGGTCGGGTGGAAGTCCAGAGGAGGGCGGGTAATGACCCATTGGTGCTCGCGGCGACGCGTCGGCGACGTCCAGTACTTTTGGCGGGATAGAGACGGTGGCCGCAGATGGCCGCAAGGTGGCCGGTGCCGCGCCAGCATCTTCAACTAGGGACTGTCCCGACGGTGTTGCCACACGGACGCTCGCGTCGGCAGCGGCCTTCGGCGGAGAAGCGCCGGTATTTTTGCCGGACAGAACAGCGTAGGTGCCGATGGAGACGCCGGCGAGGGCCAGGACAGTGCCACACAGCTTTTTCATATTCTTGCAATGGCCCCAGCGTTTGTGACGGTCCACGGGACCTCCTCCGCGATGCTCAAGAGGCCCTTTCGACAACACCCCTCCGATGCGTCGAGTTCCAGAAAGAAAAGCGGTAAAGAGGCAGAGAGCTCGGTTGGCTCGAGCAGAGGAAGTCGCGCAGCAGTCAGGAATGCCGGTTCGCTCTCTGCACAGAATTGGCTTCGGCGAACAGGCGATCGTCCTCCGCCGCGTCCTCGACATGGCCCTCGCGGCCGGACCAGAAGATCCTTTGATCCGATCCCACTGGTCGTCCCGCAGTGCATGGCGCCCATCGGTCGGCCAGATCGCTGCCGTCTTGGTTGCCAGCCGGTCCACAGGCGGCGAGCCAAGGACCTCATGCGAGCGAACCTCGGGAGGGACACCCCTGCAGACATCGCCGCCCGTTCAGAGAATGCGGATCGAAGGCTCGAGACGAAGAACGTCTTGCTTGAGCGCCTCCGATCCGCCTGTCACAGCCGCTGCTCTTATTTGTTGCTGGATCGCTCGCCGCGCATGTCCTCGATCTTCTTGGCGGCCTTGTCTCTCAGCTCACCGGCCTTCTCGCCGGCTTTTCGACCCAATTCGCCCGCCTGCTCCCTGGCGCGCATGTAAACTGTCTTCTCGGTCGGCTGGAAGCTTGGCGCCGCCTGGAGGCTTTCCTTGGACAGCGGACTTGTAACGACCCGCTTGCCCTTGGCGTCCGTCGTAAACGAGAGTGAGTCAAATGGTATGGCGACGCTCATCTCGCCCATTCCTAGGAAGCCACCCACGCCAATCACTGCGCTGGATATACGGCCCCTCTTGTCGAACAGAAGATCGTTGATGTCCCCGATCGTTGCGCCGGCGTGATTGGTCACGGCTTGACCGATAAACCGACTGGCCAGCCATTGACCCTCCGGCTGTGCCGTTACAAACGGCGTGTCTGTCTTTAGGGGCGCCGGGGGCGCCGTTTGAGCGACTCCGGCGGCGGAGGCAACGATCAGAGCTGCAGCTAGCGTCGGGATGATGATGGCTTTCACTTCTCACTCCTAGGGTTTCAGCGTAGTGAAAAAACGTGTTGACGCGTCACGCAACGAAGCGTGCGCGGCGCTGGGCAGAAGCAATGCTCTCTCTCTCACGGCGCCGCGTCCATGCTTCTGCTGATGGACGGCGGCTAGCCGCGAACGCAGAAACGCGCGAGAAACCGAGAGATGGAAGGACTGGCCGGCAGTTTAGAACCAGCGCCGCCGACGGCCAAAGTAGCCGCCGCCTCCGAGGGCCAGCAGTGCGATGAGTATGACCAGAAGAAGTGTCGTTGTGTCCATGATGCTCTCCTGAGGACTCGTGAACCTTCCCGGGTTCATTTGATACTATCCGTAGCCGGCAGGAGGCGGAGCGGACAGGCTCGGAATCTACCCAAGTTGCTGCTTGACCGAACTGAAAAATGGCGATCGAAGGCGGCGGCTTGAGCCGCTAACGGATCATCCGAGCGCCATCCGCAGTCGATCTGAGTACTTTCCGAGGCTATCAATGTCTTGGAACGACGGCCTATTGTGGGACGGTGCCAAGAGGTACCTCGCCCATGTCCGCCACCCATGAAGGCACAGTGACGTTTCCAATCGAGAACGGAATGTTTGGCGCACATAGCTTGGCAAAGCACCTCAACGCGCTGGTGAGCGACGGCCAGATCAGCGATTGGCATCCCGGACGCTGGGTGGATTGGGGCCATACAGCCATCCAGCAGATTGATTTCGATTCGGGCGAGGATGCCGCTCGCGCCAGGCACCTTTTGTTTCGGGACACAGCGAGGTTGACATCCTTAAGACTGGTCGCGAATGCGAGTGGGTGGCGCGCCCCGGAGGCTAGCACCGACCTCGTTTGACCTACCCTGCGGCAGACAATGGACCATGCTGCCTCGAGGAGCCCACCGTTTTGGGGACACTGGCGTGCACGGGGACTAGAGCTCAAGCATAATTTCGCCCGCTGCATCCCGCGGAAAAGTGGCTTCGTTCCAACACGGGTCTGGAGACTCAAATGAGTGCCAAAGAAGTTCGCTTCTCCGATGACGCCCGCGAGCGCATGCTGCGCGGCGTCGACATCCTCGCCAACGCGGTGAGGATCACGCTTGGGCCCAAGGGCCGTAACGTCATTCTGGAGAAGTCGTACGGCGCGCCGCGCTCGACCAAGGACGGCGTCACCGTCGCCAAGGAGATCGAGCTCGAGGACAGGTTCGAGAACATGGGCGCGCAGATGGTGCGCGATGTTGCCCAGAAAACCAACGACATGGCTGGTGACGGCACGACCACCGCCACGGTTCTGGCCCACGCCATCCTGCGCGAGGGCATGAAGTCGGTCGCGGCTGGCATGAACCCGATGGACCTGAAGCGTGGCATTGAGAAGGCCGTGGCGCAGGTGGTCGAGGAGATCGAGAAAAAGTCGAAGAAGATCAAGGACACCGCCGAGATCGCCCAGGTCGGTACTGTGGCTGCCAACGGGGAAAAGGCGATCGGCAATATGATCGCCAAGGCCATGCAGAGGGTCGGCAACGAGGGCGTGATCACGGTCGAGGAAGCCAAGAGCCTCGATAGCGAGCTGGAGGTTGTCGAGGGCATGCAATTCGACCGCGGCTACCTTTCGGCCTACTTCATCACCAATGTCGAGAAGATGACGGTGGAGCTTGAGGAGCCCTATATCCTCATCTGCGAAACCAAGCTTGCGGGCCTCCAACCCCTATTGCCCGTGCTCGAAGCCGTGGCCCAGGCCGGCAAGCCCCTGCTCATCATCGCCGAGGAGGTCGAAGGCGAAGCGCTCGCCACGCTCGTCGTCAACAAACTGCGCGGCGGGCTCAAGGTCGCAGCGGTAAAGGCGCCGGGGTTCGGCGATCGCCGCAGAGCCATGCTCGAGGATATCGCCACGCTGACCAACGGCCAGACGATCTCCGAAGACCTCGGTATCAAGCTTGAGAACGTCACGCTCGCCATGCTCGGCAAGGCCAAGCGCGTCTCCATCACCAAGGAGCACACCACCATCATCGACGGCTCCGGTAAGAAGAAGGACATTGACGACCGCGTCAACCAGATCAAGGCGGAGATCGAGGAGGCAACCTCCGACTACGACAAGGAAAAGCTCCAGGAAAGGCTCGCGAAGCTCGCTGGCGGCATCGCCGTGATCAAAGTCGGCGGCGCCACCGAGGTGGAGGTCAAAGAGCGCAAGGACCGCGTCGATGACGCGCTCAACGCCACACGCGCCGCAGTCGAGGAAGGCATCGTACCGGGCGGCGGCGTCATGCTGCTGAAGGCAGCCAAGGCGATCACGGTCAAGGGCGACAATGAGGATCAGGACGCCGGCATCAACATTGTGCGCAGGGCCCTGCAGTCCCCGATCCGCCAGATCGCGGAGAATGCCGGCGTCGAGGGCTCCATCGTGGTCGGCAAGGTGATGGATGAGCGATCAGGCTCGTTCGGCTACGACGCGCAAGCCGATGCGTACGGCGACATGATCGAGAAGGGCATCATCGATCCTGCCAAGGTCGTGCGCATCGCCCTGCAGGATGCGGCCTCGATCGCCGGCCTGATGATCACGACGGAAGCCGGCGTCGCCGAGGCACCGAACAGAGAAGCCGGCGCCGACCACGCCAGGGCGGCATGATAAAGCGTCCCGCCATGTATTGGGAGCGATCAGTCGATGCTTTAACGTGACCAATGCGCTACTTCCAGGCCACCGAGATCACGCGCACCGAGGCTGATCACATCAGGCTGACGACGGACGGCTCAGTCTCGAAGGTCGTTGTCATCTCACTCGGCACGAGATGGCATGACGTAAGGCGTCTCACGGAGAAGGAGCTCAGGGGTTTTGTCGACCAATTGGTTCGCGGAGAGCTGGAGCTCATTCGCGCCGGGCGTGACACTCCCCACTAATGCCGTCGAGTTGCCGCGCGTGGAGAAAGTCATCGAGTTCGGGTCTGTCATTCCGGCACGCTCGGAAACCGACTGGCCTCATCAACGGTGCGGCCGTCCACGCCCGTCAGGCGCGAGGTAAGAGCGGACGAGGGCAGCTGGTTCATTCGCGCGACGCTTCCCTACCGGCGGAGCAACGGAAGCGGCATCGAAGGAGTGGTGATTACGTTTATCGACATCTCTGATGTTAAGGACCGTTGAACGTGAGGTTTGACGTCACCGAGGTCAAGCTGCTTCGGTTTTACAAGGAACACCTTTTCTGACGCCGCATCATTTCGGTCACTCGGTAGGAAAGATTTCACAAAACACCGGGTGCTTGCTACTCCCACAGGCCGCAAGACAGAGCACGAGCCCAACACGCTCTCCGATGGCCAAGAGCTAGGC
>JBAPMW010000995.1:0-2468 GCA_049278815.1 Hyphomicrobiaceae bacterium | reverse complement strand
GGAATACCTGGTCGAGAATTTTTCCCCAGCCGCCGGCGGAGGAGAAATTCTTCTCACGGTCGAAGAGAACCAGCTCGTTGGCCTCGGGGCCGAGCAGGGAGACGCTGCGAAACCCGAACACGCGGCTGCGGAACACGGGGCCGTGCCTCGCATGCATGGCTTCGACCGCACCGACGGGATCCCGCAGCACGGTCAAGGTGTTGCCGACGATTGGCCAGCCGTCGTCGCCGGGGATGTGCGCCAGCGGGTTCTTCGTGCGGAACAAACTCGCGCTCGTTGGCCGCGAGTGACTGGTTGCAAGCATGGTCATGTCGGCTCCACTTGCGGAATCTCAACCTGCCACAGCGTATACTTCATCTGTGCCGAACGCGGGCAGAATCACTTCACAGCGATGCGTCGCGATCCACTTCGGCACTACGAGTTGGCACTGCTAAGCCTCAGGCCGAGCATCAGATTCCCGTTGTACACTCAGGAACAAGCAAGATGTTGGGCCCATGCTTGTTCCAGTGCCATGTCACGTTGCAGCGCCCAGAGCAGAGGTGCGTGAGCAGGTCCTCATGCTCCGACTGAGCGAGTCATATCACTTCGACACGGGGGCCCTTGCGGATGCCGGAACGGTTGGCGGGGCCTTGGCTCGGGATGGCGCCATGCGCGTCAAACCCAAGCCGCCTTCAGGATGTCCGCTGCCTTCTCGGCGATCATGATGGTAGGCGCATTTGTGTTGCCGCCGATAAGCGTCGGCATCACCGACGCGTCGATCACGTAGAGGCCGTCGAGGCCCCTCACCTTCAGCGACGGGTCGACTACGGCTTGCGGATCGTCCGCCGCACCCATGCGGCATGTCCCCACTGGATGATAAATGGTGTCCGCGCGCGCTCTAATCATCTCGCGTAGACCGTCGTCATCGCGCACACTGGCGGTATAGAGTTCCTCCGGTTCGAGCACCCGGAAAGGTGGGACCTCCATGATGCGGCGCGCGATTTTGACGCCTTTCAACAGAACTTCGAGATCGCTCGCATCACTGAAGAATTGTGGATCGATGCGCGGCGGGCTCAACGGGTTGGAGTCATGCAGGCCGACGGTGCCCCGGCTCTTCGGCCGCAGCACACAGGTATGCAGGCTGTAGCCTGTGGCGAAATGGCGTTTGCGGGCGTGATCGTCTACGAGGCCGACCACGAAGTGCAGCTGGATGTCGGGCCGCGCCAGGCCCGGTTCGGTCCTCACGAAGCCGCCGGACTCAGCGAAGTTGGTCGCAAGCAGGCCCGTGCCATCGCGCCGCCAGCGCATGATCTCGCCCGGCAGCCCGGCCAGGCCGCGCAGCGTGAAGCCGAAGAGGTGCGGGCTTTGCGCCTTGTAAAGGAGCGTGAAATCGACGTGGTCCTGCAGGTTCTGACCCACACCCGCTAGCTCGTGCGCGACGGCAATGCCATGCCGGGCCAGTTCGGCCGGCGATCCAATGCCCGACAGGAGCAACAGCTGGGGCGATTGAAACGCCCCAGCCGAAAGGATAACGGCGCGGCGTGCCTGTATGATCGTCTCGCTGGCGCCGACCCGGCAGACGACGCCCGTTGCGCGCCTGCCTTGGAGCGCGACGCGCAGGGCGCGGGTTCCTGTGGCGATGCGGAGGTTGGCACGCGAGCGTGTGTCCGGCGGCAGATAGGCGCGCGCCGCGCTCCAGCGCTCCCCCTTCTTCTGGGTCACCTGGTATAGGCCGGCGCCCTCCTGCACCGGACCGTTGAAGTCTCCGTTGCGCGCGATTTGCAGTTGTTCGCAGGCTGCGAGAAAGACCTCGTTGATCGGGTTGGGGCTCGCGAGATCGGCGACGTTGAGCGGGCCATCGCTGCCGTGCCAGGCATCGCCCAGTCGCTCGTTGCGCTCCGCCCGCTTGAAATAGGGCAGCACGTCGGCAAATGCCCAGCCGGTGGCTCCACGCGACGCCCAGTCGTCATAGTCGCTCCGGTGGCCCCGGATATAGATCATGGCGTTGATGCCCGAGGAGCCGCCGAGCCCGCGCCCGCGGGGCTGGTAGCCGCGCCGGCCATTGAGGCCAGCCTGCGGTTCCGTCTCGAAAGCCCAGTTGCGCCACTTGCCGGGAATGAAGAGAGCGGTGGCGAACGGCACGCGGCAGAAGACGCTGTCATCGCCCGCGCCGGCCTCGATCAGGCACACCTGCGTTTCCGGATTGGCGCTCAGGTGCCCTGCCAGCACGCATCCCGCCGATCCCCCACCGACGATGACATAGTCGAATTCCACCGGCCCCTCCCCTCCTGCCGCTTTTCAGTAGGAAGAGGGAAACTAGCGCGGCGACAGCCCCTCGACCACTCCCATACAGCATCCTCATGCACTCCGCGCTGGGCAACCAAGGCACGCAGGGCTGGCCTGCCCGGGCGCGGCAAGCCCCCGAGAGCCAAGCGGCCGATCAGCGCCGCCTCGAACACGCGCTGGCCGCCGAAAGTTACACAGTAACC
>JBAPMW010000994.1:0-5854 GCA_049278815.1 Hyphomicrobiaceae bacterium | reverse complement strand
GGCCAGCGGCGGCAGGCTCGCCTGCGACCGGCTCGTCAACGCCGCGGGTGCCTGGGCCGGTGCGCTCGCGGCGCTGGCCGGCGTGGCGCTGCCCGTCGAGCCGCGCAAGCGCTACGTCTATGTCATCGACTGCCGGGAGCCGCCGGAGGCGCTGCGGCAGGCGCCGCTGACCGTCGATCCGTCAGGTGTGTGGTTCCGGCCGGAGGGGCGGCTGTTCCTGTGCGGCAAGTCGCCGGCGCCGGACCGGGAGCCGCCGGTGGGCGACCTTGAGGAGATCGACCATGCCTTCTTCGAGGACGAGATCTGGCCCCCGCTGGCGGCGCGCGTGCCGGCGTTCGAGAGCGTCAAGGTGGTGCATGCCTGGGCCGGCTACTACGACACCAACACGCTGGACCATAACGCCGTGATCGGCCCCCACCCTGAGATCGCGAACCTCTACTTCGCCAACGGTTTCTCCGGCCACGGCGCCCAGCAGGCCGCCGCCGCCGGCCGCGCCATCGCCGAGCTGATCGCGGACGGCGCCTACCAGACCATCGACCTCACCCGCCTCGGCTACGCACGCATCGCCGCGCACGCGCCGCTGCGGGAGCGGAATGTCATCTGAGCAGGTTCTCCATCCGAGCATCCAGGTCGTCCCGAGCGTTCTGCTGCGCTGGCGCAACACAACCGCCGGTAGAGTGCTCATCGCTGCCTTATCCGCACCATCAAGCTATGCGTGGCTCTGCGAACCTGTCACGCTGGCAGAGTCGGGCATCTGCCAGTCGGCTGAGCTGAATCTCGGGGGGCGATGTTGTGAGACTCTGGCGCTGGATCGTAGCGGTTGCTGCTGCCGCGCTCTGCCCTGCTCTCGCGCTGCATCTGACCGGCACCTTGGCGCTGCCGGCAAAGTGGGCCGATCTCGGGCGGGCGGCCCCCACCCCGGCGGAGATCGCAGCGCGCAGGCACTTGTCCGAGCTGGCCAGTCGACCCGGCGGCGTCCATGCCGAGGATCTGGCGGCGGCGACCGCGTTCTACGCGCACAGCGGGCTGCTGTGGGTCACGGAGGACGGGTTTTCGCAGCGGGGCAATGCCGTCATCAGCGAGATCCGCAAGGCCGACGATTGGGGGCTGCGCGCCCGCGATTTCGCCCTGCCGCGACTGCCCGCCGCAGCCGTCTCTCCCGACGCCGCGGCCGCAGCCGAGATTGCGGTGACCCTTGCGGTGCTCAAGTACGCGCGTCACGCGCGCGGCGGACGGTTCGGCGATCTCTCGAAGGTCTCGAAGGTGCTGGATTACAAGCCGCCCGTGCGCCGGGGCAGCGAGGTTCTGGCCGAGATCGCTGGAAGCTATTCCCCCGATGCCTACTTGCGATCCCTTCATCCCCAGCACGAGCAGTTCGGGGCGTTGCGCCGGCTGCTCCTGAAGCTGCGCGGACCGAACGCTCAATCAAGCGCCGATCCGGGACGCGAAAGTGCGGCCAAGGCCGTCACGCTGGCCCGCATCGTCATCAACATGGAGCGCTGGCGCTGGCTGCCGCCGGACCTCGGCGAGTTCTATGTCTGGAACAACGTGCCGGAGTTCCTCACGCGCGTCGTCAGGAGGGGCGAGACGGTCCACACGGACAAGATCGTCGCCGGCCAGCCCGACTGGGTCACGCCTGCGTTCTCGGCCGACATGAAGATGATCGTCTTTCATCCAAGCTGGGGCATGCCCGACGGAATCAGGCGGAAGGAGCTGTGGCCTCGCCTGCGCGAAACCTCGCAAGGCGGCGGCCTGCTCAGCATCTTCACCGGCAGCCAGTCGAGCAAGGCCCTGCTCGATCGCTACAACCTGCAAGTCACCTACCAGGGCCGTCCGATCGATCCCGATAAGGTGGACTGGAGCACCGCCAACATCGGCGCCTACGAGTTCCGCCAGCCCCCAGGGCCGACCAACCCGCTCGGCAAGCTCAAGTTCATGTTCCCCAACAAGCACGACGTCTACATGCACGACACGACGGCGTCGGAGCGCGACCTGTTCGGCAAGTCCTACCGCGGCTTCAGCCACGGCTGCATGCGTGTGTCCGACCCGCGCCGGCTTGCCGTGATCCTGCTGGGGCAGGACAAAGGCTGGTCGGAGGAGCAGGTGGAAAGCCTGCTGAACGGCGGCACGACCCGCGAGGTGAAGCTCACCACGCGCATACCCGTGCACATGACCTATTTCACGGCGATGGTCGACGGCCAGGGGAACCTGCAGACCTTCGCCGATCTCTATGGTCTCGATGCACGCATGGGTGCAATCCTCTTCGGCGGGAAGGTCCCGTTCGTCACGCCGCGCTACGACGACGAGATAAAGTCGATGCAGACGAGGCACCGGCCGACAGGCTCCGCCGGGGCATCGTCGCTCGCGGACGCGATCGCAAGCATCTTCTCTCCCTGATGCGGCGGCGATCATCCTCAAGCAGCATACGGCGCCTCGACAAGGCTTCGAGGCGCCCCTTGTGCCCGGCCAACGCCGGCGCGTCTCAGGGGACGCTCGAGCCCTCCAGCCAGGCGCGGCCTCGGGCATAGAGGGCCTCCACCTCGGGGCCCTTGAGGCCTGGCATGTCGGGCTTGATGGTGTAGCCGATCTGGCTCTGCAGGTAGGCGAGGTGGCGGTAGCCGACGGGGAAGCGCTCCAGCAGCGCCTTGTCCAGGGTGAGCTTCGCGGCCGGGTCCACCGGGTCCATGCGGTCCTTCTCGTAGATTGGCTGGCGCAGCACCATGCCCCAGCGGCCGCCCCGCTTCTCCAGGAAGTCGTAGAACCGCCCGGTGCAGACCACATCCACCAGCACGTCGTGCACGAGCGCGCGCTGCGAGATCGTCATCTTGGTCTGGGAGATGGCGCGGCTGCCCTTGAGGTCCGCCGAGTGCCCGCCCAGGAAGTGCAGGATGCTGACGCCCTTCTCGAAGCCGGCGCGGCTGATGGCGATGAACTCGTCCGCCGTGCCTTGCGTCCAGGTCGCCATCATGCGCCCGTCGTCATGCCACACGGTGCGGAAGCGCTCCCAGTCGCCAGCATCGCGCCACACCACCCAGTTCTCCACCAACTGCCGGATGGCCAGCCGGTCCAGCGTCTCTGCGTCCATTCCATTTCTCGCAGTGTGTGCCAGTGAGAAGACTCCGAACCCTTGCTATAGCTTGTCGCGTTTTCCGGACTCAAGCTCGCTGAAGCCAGGATCGCGCCCGCTGCGAGTGAAACGGCGGGCCATCGCCTCGCCTTGGAGATGGCCCCGTCAGGTGTACGCCCACGACGTCGGCTACTATGCGAACCGCCTTGACTCGGGTGCGCAATGCATCCCAAGTCATCCTATGAGCAATACAGAACCCCCAGCAGGCTGGGTCGTCGAAGTAACCACCCCCGGGCGGCCATCGACAGTGCCATCACCCTCGGGTCGCCTTTCCGCGATACTCGGGGCGCCATCGTTCAACTACTTCAACGTAGCCATCGCCACTGCCGAGGCGGCGATTGCGGCTACTACGAAGCACCTGGCCGATCCGCAGCACCGGGAGACAAGCGTCGTCAGGGCGCTCTCGTCAAGAGAGATTGCTACGCTAGGCCTCACCGCTGGAGAGGTTAAGCCAGCATGACTGCACGCTAGAACCAGCCCCGGGTGGGCTGGCAGCTCGCGCGATCCTCTGAGGGACTGCCCCATTTCCGGCTCGCCAACCGGGCGCGAATGCGTCCGTCTCCATTTCCAGACGACGAGTTGGTGCCTCGCGCCGTCCTCAATCGGGCGTTCGGCCGTGGGGCGCTTAACGACATCGCGAGTTGCGTAGCGCCCGCCGTGCTGCCAAGGAATGTTCGCGGCATGGCACACTGGGGTCGGCCGCGCGTGAGAACGGGGGGACGCCATGGATCTCAGTCCGCTGCGGCAGCTGCGCAAGGGCCGCCTGCCTCAGATGGTGTCGTGGTACGACCCGCGGCTGCTCGCACGCGTGGGCATCCGCACCATGGTGTCGTCGGTGTTCGGCCAGTACGCCGACCAGCGCCTGATGCAGGCCGTCACCGACCGGTGCGACGACGCCGAGCTGTGCGGACGCTATGATTACTCCGACCCGCGTGCCCGCGACCCTCAGCGCCGCATCGCCATGGACGAGGGCGGCGCGTTCTGGGTCGACTACGTGGCCGACGTGGGCGACGGCTTCGAGCCCACCTATACGGCCGCCTACCTGCTGGCCCAGGACAGCCTCGACGTGAAGGGCGCAGGCACCCTGCGGCACGGCGAGATCCTGATCATGGGCGGCGACCAGTGCTACCCGCAGGCCACGCGCGAGGAATACAAGCGCCGCCTGCTCCAGCCGTTCAACTGGGCCTTCAGCGTGGCTCATCCGGACCGCAAGCTGTTCGCCATCCCCGGCAACCACGACTGGTACGACGGCCTCAACGCCTTCGACGGCCTGTTCTGCTCCTCGCGCGACCGCCTCTCGGCCGCCAAGGGCCACGTGATCGGCGGCTGGCAGTGCCAGCAGCACCGCAGCTACTGGGCGATCCGCCTGCCCCACAACTGGTGGATGTGGGGCGCCGACATCCAGTTCTCGAAGTACCTCGACACCCCGCAGGTGAGCTACTTCGAGACCATGGCCGACCAGTTGCAGCCTGGCGACAGCCTCATCATCTGCCTAGCCCAGCCGTCGTGGATGATCGCCGATCTGCAGGGGCTCGACGAGGAGGAGAACTTCTTCAAGATCACCTCCATCGCCCGCGCCAGGGGCGCCCACATCGTTGCCGTCATCGCCGGCGACTGGCACCACTACAACCGCTACTACGCCCACGAGCTCGACGTGCACTTTATCACATCGGGCGGAGGCGGCGCCTTCCTGCATCCCACCCATGTCTTGAAGAACAACGTCCAGGTGCGCTGGCCCGAGCGCCCCGAGGACGCGGGATCGCCCATTGCCGACGCGGCCGGCGCGCGCCCGGGGGATCCGTGGCGGGCGCGCGAGGTCAACATCCGCCTCAAGCGCAACACGAAGGCGGCGGAGAACGTGGTCGAGCAGGCCGTGCAGGATGTGCAGGACGCGCTGGCGCCGCTGCAGCCCGAGGCGCTCAAAGGCCGCAAGCGCCCGCTGCAGCCGCAGGCGCCCAAGTGCTACCCCACCAAGACGCGCAGCTACCTCATGAGCCTGCGCAACGTGCTGTTCCCGTTCTACAACCCCGCCTTCGCCATCGGCATCGGCATCCTCTACTGGCTGATCACCTGGGAGTTCCAGACGCTCGTCACGCGCCACACCATCTCCAGCGGCAAGATCGACAACCTCGGCATCGGCACGTCCGTCCTCAGCCTGCTGCCCTACGTCCCGCTCTATCTGGTTCAGGCCATGGTCGCCTCGATCACGCTGGCGGTGATGCTGGGCGGCCTCTATGCGGTGCTCGTCTGGTATGTGGATGCGATCGAGCGGCCGGGCCTGCGCCGCTATGCCACCAAATTCCTCGTCGGCACCGCGCACTTCGGGGCGCACGTGGCGGCCATGTTCACCCTGTCGCTGATGGTGGTGAGCCTCAACAACCAGATGGCGCCGGCAATCGAGCGGCAGCTGCAGGCCATCAACGCGACGCGCGATGCACAACCGGCCGTGGTCCGCGAGATCATCCGCGAATCCATCGAGCCGCTGCAGCGCAAGCCGGCGCCCGGCAGCAAGGAGCGCCGGCCGGTGCGCGAGCTCGTCGGCTTCATGTCCTATCCCTCGCTGATGGTCGTGCTCGGGGCGCTGGTGGGCGGCTCGCTGTGGGGCTTCTACTGGGTGCTGACAGGGGTGTTCGGGCGCATGCACTCGGAGGAGGCGTTCGCCGCCCTGCGGCTCAAGAGCTACAAGAACTTCCTGCGCATGAAGTTCGAGAAGGACAAGCTCACCAT
>JBAPMW010000993.1:0-5599 GCA_049278815.1 Hyphomicrobiaceae bacterium | reverse complement strand
GTCTGACCCCATGGTCCAACGCCGGTTGCGAGGTGTCAGACCCTATGGGTCTGACACCATAGCCCAAGGTAGTAGTCATCCAGGGTCGGCGAAGCCGGTGATCTGCTGACACTGTCTCAGCCAAGGCCTCCAGCGACGGTTGCGTTCTGGTGCCGGGCCCGCAGGGTCTGACACCTTCTCGGGGAAAGACGGAATGGCGGGTACGTTCAAGTTCGAGCTGGTCACCCCGGAGCGCATGCTGCTCTCCGAGGACGCTGCGCAAGTCGTCGTGCCGGGCGCCGAGGGCGACTTCACCGTGCTCGCGGGCCATGCGCCGGTCGTCTCCGCGCTCCGCCCAGGGTTGGTCAGCGCCACGCTGGGTGAGGCCGGCACCAGGCGCATCTTCGTCAAGGGCGGTTTCGTTGAGGTCGACGCCGAGCGCCTGATCGTGCTGGCCGAGCGGGCCATCGACCCTGCGACGGCGGACGCCGCCGCCATCGCCGCCGAGCTGGAAACCGCCGAGGCCGATCTCGCCGCCGCCGCCACCGACGCCGCCCGCCGCGCAGCCGCGTCCGCGGTCGATCAGCTGCGTGCGTTGCAGCGCTAGGGCGCCCCCTGAGCGGTCAGGACGGATCGTCCTGCAGGCCGAATACGGCGGGTGCGTTCGTTTGAACCGCGGGCTGGGCCTTCTCATTGACAAGGAGGCGGAAGACATCGGGCCGCGCGTAGTGGCCGGTCGCATCGAAATCGTACTTGCCGCGCACGACCTCGCCGGGATCGATCTCGGCCGTCAGCACGGCGTCCTGGTCGAACACGCGCTCGGCCAGCATCTGGCCCAGCGGGCCGACGATGCAGCTCCCGCCGCGCATCAGGATGGTGTCCGGCGGCGGATTGCCGTCGATCGGATAGTCGGCCGGATAGTCGCTGCGGCGCGTGAGCTGGCATGCGGAGAAGACGAAGCAGCGGCCTTCGAGCGCGATATGGCGCATCGTTGCGCCCCAGGTCTCGCGGTCGTCCGCAGTCGGCGCGCAATAGAGCGAGACGCCCTTGGCGTACATCGCCATGCGCAGCATCGGCATGTAGTTCTCCCAGCAGATGACGGCGCCAAGCTTGCCCAGCGGTGTGCCGAACGCGGGTAGCGTCGAGCCGTCCCCGAAGCCCCACACCAGCCGTTCGGCCGCCGTCGGCATCAGCTTGCGATGCTTGCCGAGCAGCGTGCCGTCGGGCGCAAAGAACAGCACGGTGCAGTAGAGCGTGCCCTGGTCGCGCTCGATGACGCCGGTCACCAGATGCACCGCATTGGCCGCGGCAATCTCGCCGACGCGCGCCGCCTGCGGCCCGGGGACATCGATGGCGCCGTCGTGGTAGACGCGGAACGACTCGCGGCCTGCTGCCGTGCGCGAGCCGACGCGGGCACCGAAATCCAATCCCTTGGGATAGCCCCCAACGAAGGCCTCCGGGAACACCACCAGCTTGGCGCCGCCCGATGCGGCCTTGGCCGCATAGTCGCCGAGCTTCTCGACCGTGCGGTCCGGATCGAAGGCGACCGAGGCGGTCTGCACGACGGCACCGATGAAGGGCTTCATGGCGTGTTCCCTGTTGAGCTGTGCATCAAGACGCTCGCTCCGGCGACGCGGCCTTAGTCTTCGTCATAGGGGGTCTTTGCCTCATTCGGCAACTGATCGTCGCTGCCCGTCTGCGGCTCGTCGTCGATCGGATGCAAGGCACGATGCGGCCTCCGGCGCACCGTCACCTGCATGATGTCGAAGCGATTGTAGCCGCCGCCAATATCATGGCGCAGCTTCGGCAGCAGCGCGTCCTCCAGATCGATGTCCGCATACAGGATGCCTTCGACGCCAGCCTCGAGCGGGCCGGCGACGGGGAGACCCCATGGCCCATAGACGGCGGTATGACCGACCGTGCCACTGGCCAGCAGCTCTTGCAGATGCGGCTCCGCGGAAAAATAGTCGATTACGGACTGATCGATCGCCATCGAGGAGGCGATCGTGAAGGTCTTGCCCTCGAAAGCGTGGGCGGCGCTGCGGATCTCGATGTCCTTGGCGAGGTTGTAGCCGCCGGCATCCTTGCGCGGCAGGGCAAGGTAGTTGGCGACGTGGATCTGCTCCCCCTCTGCGATCAGCACGAAGCGGGCGAGCGGATTGGCGTTCTCGCCGCAGATCAGGGTGCCGAGGCAGCCGAGCTCGGTGTCGTACGTGCGCAGCCCCTCGCCGTCGCCATAGGCCCAGACCAGCTTCTCCGACAGCGTCGGAACGAGCTTGCGATGCCGGCCGAGGATCTTGCCATTGGATGCTATGACCAGGTTGGTGTTGAACAGCGTGCCGTGAGCCCTGCTGGCCCTCTCGTTGACGCCTATGACGACATGACAGTTGGCGTTGCGGGCGGCTTGGCCGAGACGGTCGGTGGCAGGGCCGGGGATGACGATCGCCTGCCTGAGCAGCTCTTTCGTATAGCGTATGGAAACGATCGGGGCGAGGTAGCGGGCCCAGTAGGGGTAGCCGGGAATGAACACTTCAGGGAACGCGACCAGTCGGGCACCGTTCCTGCCGGCCTCCTCGATAAGGCTGCACGCCTTCTTCAGGGTTGCCTCCAGGTCCATGTAGACCGGACCCGCCTGAATGGCGGCGACGCGAACCTTCGGATACCGGCTTGGCGGCATTCGCTGCTCCTCTTGCGCCCGACGACGGCTTGCTCCTCTGAACCTGAGCTGTCCACGCACCGCTCGAGCCCCAACGCCTGGCATTCTGCGACCATCGGTTACGCGTAAGCAAGCCCGCCGCAAGACTGCCTTGCGTCCACTTTCTAAGCCCCACTGCCACGCATCGCACGGTGCTGCCGCGCGCGCCGTGCCTAAGCAGGATTGCACGACCCGGCCAACGGACTGGCGTCACCCTTGCCACTCCACCCCGCAAGCCGCCATGGGCGGGCCGGCGTGATGTGCCAGAAGGAGACAACGTGTATGGCGACCACGGCAAACAAGTTGAGGTTCGGTGGATCGATGATAGGATAGTCTAGAGCGGTTGAGGTGGAGGCTGACCTGCGCTGTAGAGCAGTCGTCGATCTTCACTTGGCTCGCTAAGATTTTGGTCTTAAGTGATAAAGAGGAGCTACGGAAACCGGGGGAATTATATACGTGACGTACTGTTGCCGGAATGATCCGCGCAAGTTCCAAATAGGTGATTCTACAGCTTTTCAAGCTCTTCAATCCACAGCGAATCATGCCATTACCGTCTCGTCGGTAACCCTGGGTTAACCGGTAGCTTGGGAGGGTCGGCTGGGGCGCAAAAGCCCCCCAGCTGCAAGCGAAGGGACAGGCAATGCAACCGCTGATGCCGCACGGCGTTAAGGGCTTGCTTACCGAGTCAGCACAAACATAGCCCGCTTGCGTGCAGCGAAGTTGCATGCAACGGTTGGCGATACACAGGGCGTGGAGCCGGTGGGATTTGCACCCACGGCCGCGCGGGTGGGAAACCAGGCTGCCGCACTACGCCGGCCCCATGCTCTGTGCCTGCGGACTCAACAGATTCGCGGGTGAGTTGCGATGTCGAAACTGAAGGCGGTTTACGGTCCGATGCCCAAGCGTGGTACGGCAGATACTGAGGCGAAAGGCGGGATTGACTCTCCGCTCTTTGAGCGCACGATTCGCCGCATGCTCAGCACGCCGCACGAGCCGCACAAGCCGGCTGGGAAGACAGAGAAAGCGAAAGGGGCCACGCCGAAGCGCGACCCCCGTTCGCCTGGGAAGGGTTCCAAGGGGTGATGCTGTCGAGGCGATCCCTTTGGTCCCCGCTCCGGTCGGTTACTTCTTGACCGGACGCTTAATGGTCTCAACGACCGAACCTTCCTTATCGCGCCGGGCATCAGCAACGGGCTTGAACTGGCCTGTCTCTGCGTCGCGGCCGATCTTCACTTTAACGGTCTTACCGATGAGGAAAATCCTTTCTTTTCCTGGGTTTGGTGGCAACAGTCAACAGCCCACAGATCTGGGTATGCAAATGCGACTGTGTGACGTTTCGTCTGTTCTCAGACGGACGCATACAGTGCGCGAAGTGCAACCTCGAAACATGGGCGACAGACGGCGAGTATCACCGTTGGGCACCTCAACGACAGCCTAGTGCGGAAATCGTTGTACTTGCCGCCCAACGCTCTCGCCATCGTCCGGTCGCTACTTGATTCACTGTCACTTATCAAGTACTGATAACGACGTGTTAAGCGATTCATGTCACACCGGGGTCGAGCCCCTGCTCAGTCTTCACGGATGGACCGATGAGGTCGGTGGGGGCCACTGGGTATTGGTCAGGGCTTTCCGGGTGCCTGCGGATGAGATGAGACCACATGGGATCAACTACTCGTTGACTATGCATCGACCGGGAGGAAGCAGAATACTCGGCTATGACAACGCCCATTATCCCAAGATCGGGAGCGGACCGGCGAGGCGGTCCCAGAAAAAATATCGCGGCTGTGATCATCGTCATTATCGGAACCGCGTCACTTGGTACGATTTCGAATCGCCAGCCCAGCTGATGGTAGACTTTTGGGCTGACGTGGGCGCGTTGATGAAAGAGGAGGGCGTGCCGTGGCTGTAACGAAGACTTTGCGAGTTGGCATCGCTCCGCCCAGCTACGTCCGGGAGCGAATGATAAGGATCGCGAGCGGGGAGAAACCATTGGCCCACGAGCCGAGGGTTTGGGTGTCGTCGCTCGATGCGCTCTTCAAGGTGCTGACCGAGAAGAACATGTTGTTGCTGGAGATCATACGAAATTCACAACCCCAGTCGTTGACTGAGTTGGCCGAGATTTCTGATCGCGCCCTACCAAATCTAACTCGCACGCTGCGCAGCCTAGAGAGGTTGGGAATCGTCTCGATTGAGGTGAAGGAGGACGGGAAGAAGGTTCCCACCGTCCTTTGGCAGGGCGACAAGGTTGAGTTAGATTTTGAGGCAGTTAGGTCTAAGGCCGCGTAGTTAGGCGCCGCGGGCGGCCTCGTTTGCGCGCCCGCTGCTTAGGCGTCTTGGGCGCCACGAGTTGTCCCGTACGTCAAGCGCTTGCCGCCGATGGACTTGAGAGCGGCCTTGGCGCGGTCGGTATCGTCCACGCCAAGCGCAATGCGATGGTTCCACTTGAAGGCGGCCTCCGTTACGTACCGCTGGAGGTGCGCCTCGCTGACTGCGTGGTGAATACCGAAGATCTGCCGCTTCAGGATGGCGAAGAAGCTCTCAGCTGACTGCACACCGGCGCCATCCTTGTAGCGATAATATTCGCTGGCGCTATGATTGACCGTCGTGCTGGACGCGAAGTCGTTGCCCAACGATAGGCCAGTGAGTCCGTCATCAGTGTGAAGCGTCGAACGCTTGTCGGCGTGCTTCTCCAGGACCGAGCGCAACGTCTTGGCCGTCGCGTCGGCAACGTGGGTGGCGGGCACGCGGCCACCGCGCTCCACCAGGGCGTGAACGGCGTGCTTCTTGGGCACGGGCTTGTTGTTGTGCACGTTCTTGGCCTTGTCGCCGACGAAGGTTTCGTCGCTTTCCAGGTTGCCGCCGTCGCCACCGAACGGGCTGGCCTTGAGATCATCCATGGCCTTCCGGATACGGTGGGTCATGAAC
>JBAPMW010000992.1:0-2828 GCA_049278815.1 Hyphomicrobiaceae bacterium | reverse complement strand
GTGTCAGACCCTCCGGGTCTGACACCATAGTGCCCCGGCGTTGACGCCATGGTGTCAGACCCAGAGGGTCTGACACCACCAGCACCAGGTCGAGAGAGCATCGTCCGGTCTCCTCCTTCAGGTTGGGCAATCACGTTGTGGCATGGAACGGTTTGCCGAGACATGCCGGCGCGCTGAGCCGCAGGCGCATGGCGTCGCGCGAGATGACGACCAGCACGGCGATGGTGGCGAGGTAGGGCAGCATCGCCAGCAGCTGGGCGTCGACCTTCACACCGACCGCCTGGCTGTGCAGCTGCAGCACCGTGATGCCGCCGAACAGGTAGCCGCCCAGCACCACGCGCCAGGGCCGCCAGGCCGCGAACACCACGATGGCGAGCGCGATCCAGCCACGCCCCGCCGTCATGCGCTCCACCCACAGCGGCGTCACCACCAGCGAGAGGTAGGCGCCGCCGAGCCCTGCCAGGGCGCCGCCGAACAGGGTGGCGAGGTAGCGGCAGGCGACGACGGGATAGCCGATGGCATGCGCGGCGTCGTGGTTCTCGCCAACGGCGCGGATGATGAGCCCCAGGCGCGTGCGCTTCAGCACGAGGGCGACGGCAAGCACCAGGGCGAGCGAGAGATAGACCAGGAGATCCTGGCCGAACAGCAGCTTGCCGACCAGCGGCAGATCGGTGAGGCCCGCAATGTTGAGATGGGGGAAGGCCGGGGCGGAGAGCCCGCTGTAGCCCTGGCCCCAGAGCGCCGAGAGGCCGAGGCCGAACATGGTCAGCGCCAGGCCGGAGGCCACCTGATTAGCGCGCAGGGTGAGAACGAGCACGGCAAACAGCGCGGCCATCGCCGCGCCGGCGAGCATGGCGGCCACGAGCGAGAGGACGACGCTGCGTGTCGCAATCATGGCCGCAAACCCGGCGATGGCCCCGACGATCATCATGCCTTCGACGCCGAGATTGAGCACGCCCGCGCGCTCCGTCACCAGCTCGCCGGTGGCCGCGAGCACCAGCGGCGTGGCGGCGATCATGGCGCCGATCAGGATGTTGGCGAAGAGGTCCATGGCTATCCGAGCGAATAGCGAGTAGCGAATAGCGAATAGTGCTTCTGCTCCACGGCTTTCCCCCCACTCCCTATTCGCCACTCGCTATTCGCCCTATCGGCCGCACGCTCCAGCGCGGCCGATAGCTCACCAGCACATCGCAGGCCAGCAGGAAGAACAGGAACAGGCCCTGGAACACGGCGATGGTGGCACTGGGCAGGCTCATGCCGATCTGCGCGGTCGACCCGCCGATATAGACCAGCGCCATCAGCAGCCCCGCCAGCACGATGCCGGCGGGATGCAGCCGGCCAAGGAAGGCGACGATGATGGCGGTGAAGCCATAGCCGGCGGGCAGCTGCGGCACGAGCTGGCCGACGGGGCCGGCCGCCTCGAACAGGCCGGCAAGCCCGGCGCAGCCGCCCGAGACCAGAAAGCAGAGCCAGACGAGGCGCTTCTCGGAGAAGCCACCGAAGCTTGCCGCCCGCGGCGCCTGCCCCAGCACCTTGATCTGGAAGCCGATGAAGTGGCGCTCCAGCAGCACCCAGGCGAGTACCGCGGCCGCCAGCGCCACCACGAAACCGACGTGGGCGCGTGTGCCGGGAATGATGATAGGCAGGGCGGTCTGGAACAACCGGCTCTCCGGGAAGTTGAGGCCGTCGGGGTCGCGCAGCGGCCCGTGCACCAGCGAGCCCAGCAGCAGCACAGCCACGTAGGTCAGCATCAGGCTGACCAGGATCTCGTTGGCGTTGAAGCGGGTGCGCAGCAGCGCCGGGATCGCGCCCCAGGCGGCGCCGCCGGCGATGCCCGCCAGCGCCATCAGCGGCAGTAGCCACCACCCCGTCGCGGGATAGACCGCCAGCGCCACGCTGCCCCCCGCCAGCGCCCCGACCGTGAACTGCCCCTCCGCCCCGATATTCCATATGCCGCCGCGGAAGCCCGCCGCGAGGCCGATGGCGATCAGGATTAGGGGGGTCGCCTTCACGGTCAGCTCGGCCAGGCCGCGCACCGATGTCAGCGGGGCGATGAAGATCAGGCCGAGCGCCTCCAGCGGTGGCTTGCGCAGCAGGGCGAACAGCGCCGCGCCGGCAACCAGCGTCAGCGCCGTAGCCAGCAGCGGCGTCAAATAGAACATCACGCGCGACGGCTCCCGCCGCGACTCCAGCCTAAGCATCGGCGACCTCAGCAGCGTGGGCGCCCATGCTGAGACCGAGCTCGTGCGGCGTCAGCTCCCCCGCGGGCCGCGCTGGCGACAGCCGGCCGTTGGCGATGACCGCAATGCGGCCGGCGATGGCGAGCAGCTCGTCGAGATCCTGCGAGACGACCAGCACCGCTGTCCCGGCGCGCGCCAGGGAGAGCAGCAGCTCGTGGATGAGCGCCGCCGCGCCGGCATCGACGCCCCAGGTCGGCTGCGCCGCGATCAGCACCGACGGCGCCTGCAGGATCTCGCGACCGATGACGAACTTCTGCAGGTTGCCGCCGGACAGGCTGCGCGCCGCCGCGTCGGGACCGGTGGTGCGGACGCCGAACTCGGCCACCACCTTGGCTGCAAAGCCCCTGGCTTTGGCGATGTCGAGGAATCCCAGCCGGGAGAGCCCCATGCGCGTCGCCGCCGTCAGCGCCGCGTTCTCCCACAGCGACATGTCGGCGACCGTCGCGTGCCCCAGCCGCTCCTCGGGCGCGAAGCTGAGGCCGAGCGCGCGCCGGCGGCTGGGGCCGTCTTTGCCGACGCGCACGCCGTCCACGGCGATGGCGCCGGGCGTCTCGGCCAGGAGCTCGCCGATCAGCGCCTCCATCAGCT
>JBAPMW010000991.1:0-3084 GCA_049278815.1 Hyphomicrobiaceae bacterium | reverse complement strand
CTACTACCTGGATGGCTGTCGCGGCCTCGTCGGTCGGCTTGTCACAGCGCTGCCGGAGGCTCTGGCTCAGGAGGTGGCGCGGGCGCCCGAGATCACTGCCTCCGAGGCGGTCCTGATCAAAGGCAGTCTGTCGCAGCGTCTCCGGCCGACCGATGCCGGCGAGACCGCCCCGGCGGCAGCCTTCGCCCTGCCGTTGCCGGAGGCGCCGGACAATATGGAGATGCGCGAAGCTGTCGCTCCGGTGCCCCGGCTCGAGCTGCATGTGGCCGACATCAAGCTCCAGCCGACCTATATGTGGTACGCCGCGGACGTGGACCATGACGGTACGTACCGCCTGCCGCTCGCCCGTCTGGCCTTCGACTACGACGGCACTGTCGTCGCCGACGACGCGCCCACGACGGTGCTTGAGAGCATGGAGGGCGACAAGCTCGTCCTGACGCCGCGCCACAAAGCCGCGGAGGCCAAGGCCAGGGAGCGCCTCGCCGAGCTTGGCCTGCGGCCCCTCGCCCACAGCCCGCTGCAAGCGGGTGCCGAGCATGCGGCCGCCCTCTATTTGCCCCCGCCGGGCAAACCAAACCCCTACGAGATCGTCTCCCGCCTCGAAGATGCGAGCGGCTATGTCGCCTTCTCGCTGGAGGCGGTGCCCAAGCTCCGGCAGGAAGGCTGGCAGGTCGCGTTCACCGACGACTATCCCTACCGCGTCGCCGAGGGCGAGGCGGCATGGTGGGCCGACATAGGCGACGGCTCCGGCATCGACTGGTTCGCCTTCGAGCTGGGCGTGGACTACGAGGGCCATCGCATCAACCTGGTGCCGCATCTCACCGGTCTGCTCGGTCGGCTGTCGCCGAAGATGCTGGAGGCGGCCCGGGCGGACGATGGCGGCGCGGCCTTTGCCAGGGCGTGCAGAACCATCCAGTTCTATCACCCGCTGCCCGACGGGCGGATGCTGCCGCTGCCCGGCGCGCGGCTGGCGCCGATTCTCAAGGCGCTGCTCGATCTGGTGGGTCCGCACGCCGACCGGGTTGCCGACGGCAAGGTGAAGCTGCACCGCGCCGAGGCCGGGGCGCTCGCCGCCTTCGCCGATGGCACGGATAGAATGGGGCTCGCCTGGGCGGCGAGCGCGGAGCGGCTGCTCGGCCTAGGCCAGCGCCTCAAGGGCGGGGTGAAGGTCGCGCCCATCGTCCCGCCGCCGAGCTTCAAGGCCGCGCTCCGCCCCTATCAGGGAGAGGGCCTGTCCTGGCTTGGCTTCCTGCGCGAGGCTCAATTCGGCGGCGTGCTGGCGGATGACATGGGGCTCGGCAAGACCGTGCAGGCGCTGGCATTCCTCGCCCACGAGAAGGCCGAGGGCCGGCTCGACAAGCCCGCACTCATCGTCAGCCCCACCAGCGTGCTGCCCAACTGGCAGGCCGAGGCCGAGCGCTTCGCACCGGAGTTGTCGGTGCTGCCGCTGAGGGGCCTGGAACGCCGGCAGATGTTCGACAGGATCCCGCAGCACGACCTGGTGCTCACCACCTATCCGCTGCTCGCCCGCGACCACGAGGTGCTGCTGGCCCAGGAGTTCCACGTGACCATCCTGGACGAGGCGCAGGCCATCAAGAACCCGAAGGCCGGCGTGTCGGCGCTCGCCCACCGCCTCAAGGCGCGCCACCGGCTGGCGCTGACGGGCACGCCGCTGGAGAACAACCTAGGCGAGGTGTGGTCGCTGTTCGAGTTCCTGAGCCCCGGCCTGCTGGGCGACGAGAGCACCTTCCGGCGCACGTTCCGCACGCCCATCGAGAAGCACGGGGACAGGGCGGCACAGGCATTCCTGTCGCGCCGGCTGAAGCCCTTCATGCTGCGCCGGACCAAGGAGGAGGTGGCGACCGAGCTGCCGCCCAAGACCGAGATCGTCGAGCACGTGCGCCTCGAAGGGGCACAGCGCGATCTGTATGAGACCGTGCGGGCGCTGATGCATGCCAAGGTGCGCGAGGAGATCGACCGCAAGGGCCTGGCGAGGAGCCACATCGTGTTCCTCGATGCGCTCCTGAAGCTCAGGCAGATCTGCTGCGACCCGCGCCTCCTGAAGCTGCCGCAGGCGCGCCGGGTGAGGGGCTCGGCCAAGCTGGAGCGGCTCATGGAGATGCTGCCGGAGCTGATCGCCGAGGGCCGGCGCGTGCTGCTGTTCTCGCAGTTCACCAGCATGCTGGCCCTGATCGAGGACGAGCTGCGGCGCCTCAAGATCCCCTACGTCACGCTGACGGGCGACACCACGGATCGGGCGAGCCCCGTGCGCGAGTTCCAGGCGGGCAAGGTGCCGCTGTTCCTGCTGAGCCTGAAGGCCGGCGGCACCGGGCTCAATCTCACTGCGGCCGACACAGTGATCCACTACGACCCGTGGTGGAACCCGGCGGTGGAGCGCCAGGCCACCGACCGCGCCTACCGCATCGGCCAGGACAAGCCGGTGTTCGTCTACAAGCTGATCGTGGAGGAGGGCATCGAGGCCGCCATCGAGCAGCTCAAGGCGCGCAAGGCGGCGCTGGCCGAGGCCCTGTTCGACGGCGCCTCGAAGACGCCGCTCGATCTCAGCGAGACCGACATCTCCGCCCTGTTCGCCCCCCTCCGCAGCGAGCCGATGCGCCGCGCCGCGTAGGCAAAGTCCACTTTGCTGCCCAACGCTTGCGCTGCGTCTCGCAGCAGGTTGCGCCGACGCCAGCTATTGAGCGAGGTGCGTGCCGCAACGTCCCCTCCCCCCTTGCGGGGGAGGGACAGGGTGGGGAGGATTGCAGAACATCAGAGGTCGAGGTTCCCCCCACCCCTAACCCCTCCCCACAAGGGGGAGGGGGATCCGGTTGGCGCTTGCCTCCGGCGCTTGCGGTCCCCATCCAGGAGCCGTGGAGCGAATGGCCCGTCCGTTGGCATCGCGAGGAATTCTGCAACCTACGGTGCTTCAACCGGCCCCTCGAACCAGGCGCGCGCCAGGTCCGTCTCGTGCAGGACGACGCGGATCTTGACGAGCTTCTTGCCCTCCTCGCCGAGCGCTCCCTCCTTGGCGGCCTTGGCCATGGCGTCGAATACGTAGCGGCAGAGAAACTCGGTGGTGGTCAG
>JBAPMW010000990.1:0-1860 GCA_049278815.1 Hyphomicrobiaceae bacterium | reverse complement strand
GGCTACCAGCGCCGACGCGAGAGCCACTTCCGCTGGATCAAGGCCGAGATCGACGCCGACCGCTTCGGCCAACTGGTGCAGGCGGAGTGCAACATCAGCCGCGACCGGCTCGGCCGCTTCGACCTCTCGTCCTGGCGCTACACCGCGGCCGGCATGCCGGGCGGCGTGATGCTGCAGATCGGCATCCACTACGTCGACGTGCTGGAATTCCTGATGGGCCCAGTCAAGAGCGTGTCGGCGCAGCTGGCCCAGCTCGTGCTTCCGGGAGACAACCCGGATGTGGCCAACATGATCCTGCGGCACGAGAGCGGCGCGCTCTCCAATCTGACGGCATCCTATGCCTCGGCGTCCGAGTACTACATGATGAACATTTACGGCAAGGAGGCCAGCGCCTACTACGACATGTTCTCCGGCCTCAGGCACCTCAAGCGCGGCGAGTCGCAGGCGCAGTCGATTAATACGGTAGCCAACGACACGATTCGGGAGGAGCTGGAGGAGTTCGCCCACTGCGTGCGCACCGGCACCAAGCCGGAGACGGACGGCTATTGGGCGGCCCGCAACCTTGCGGTCATCAAAGCCGGCGTCAGGAGCGCCCGCGAGGGGCGTACGGTCGAGGTGGCGGAGATCCTGGCAAGCGGCGAGTAGGCACGCAGGCGAGTAGCAGAGCAGCGGATAGAGAACGGCGCCCGAGAGGGCGGGGGGGAGTTTTTGCCCAGGATCGATATCGGGCCGATCATACTCAACGTGGAGGAGCGTGGCACCGGCCCCGCGTTCATATTCATTCCGGGCCTCTCCGGTCTATTGAACGCGTGGGAATACCAGATCGCCGAGCTCTCCCAGCGCTACCGCTGCATCACCTTCGATCACCGCGGCGCCGGCGACAGCGACAAGCCGGCGTTCGGCTACTCCACGGAGGTCCTCGCCCACGATGTGATCGGCCTCATGGACACCCTCGGCATCGAGCGCGCGCATATGGCGGGCACCTCGACGGGCGGCTGCGTGCTGCAGAGCCTCGCCATCGATCATCCCGGCCGCCTGCGCTGCGCCATCTTCTCCAACACCTGGGTCAAGGCCGACGAGTACATCACGCGCGTGCAGTCGACCCGCAAGCGCATCGCGCTCGCCTACGGCCCCGACGAGTACGTGAAGGTGTCCTCGCTCTTCACCAGCGGCCCCATGCAGTTCCGCTACGACCTCGACAAGGTCATGGCCTTCGAGCAGCGGTCGCTGCAGACGGCGGCCGACGTCAGAATCCTGGCTCAGCGTCTCGACATGACGCTCACCCACGACCGTTCCACCGATCTCTCCAGGATCGCCGCGCCGTCCCTGATCGTCGGCACCCGCGACGACGCCACCGTGCCGTTCTATCAGTCGGAGGACCTGCACCACGCCATCCCCGGCTCCCGGCTCGTCATCATCGAGGAGGGCGGCCACTACTCCTACCGGCGCCACTGGCAGGAGTGGAACCGGGTGATGGAGGCGTTCCTGCGGGAAGCCGAGGCGGGCGGCGCGTAGGGGCTTTACAGCCCGCCCCGCAATGAAGACTGCGCCCATGCACGCCTCAATCGCTTACCGAAGTCAAGGGGCGCTCGGCGAGGCGGTGCGCCCTCGGCCCCGAGGCAAGCATACCCAAGGCAACCCAGCATGCGATTGCCATCGATGATTGGGGCATTCGTGCGAGCGGGGGCTTGGCGGACCGCTTCCCCGCGCTATAGTGTCGATCTCCAAGTCGATCACAAGGAGGCGCCAGATGCCCAAGGAATTCAATGTGGTCATCGAACGCGACGCCGACGGTATGTTCGTGGCCTCCGTACCGTCGCTTCCCGGGTGCTACACACAGGCCCCCACGCGCGAGATGTT
>JBAPMW010000989.1:0-14080 GCA_049278815.1 Hyphomicrobiaceae bacterium | reverse complement strand
TAGCCGGTGGAACGGCCTATCCAAGCGCGAGGCGGCCGTCGGAGACGACCGAGCAGGGCGTTCTTTGCGCCCCACGCGATCAAGGTCAGAGGCCACCGGGCGCGAGCCTGGACGCCCTGCTCCTCCTCTTGTTGAGCCAACGGCGAGTTGCGAACGGCGAATAGTGGGCCTGGCGGTGTATATACGCCCGGCTGACAACCTATTGCACAGCACCCGCATGTGCTCCTACCCCCGCACGCGGCTTGGCGAGTAGGATTCCCGCACGAGCAGAGTCCACGGAGCACTTATGCTTGCGGGCAGCCTTAGCCTCTCCCCGAAAAGTGCGGGGAGAGGGGATCCGGGCGGCGCCTCGGGCTTGTGTTTCGCTTCAGACCCGCAGGGTCTGACACCTCTCAGAAGGGCTTCACAACGGCCAGAATCACAATCGCGATCATCAGCAGCGTGGGCACCTCGTTCATGATGCGATAGAAGCGCGGGCTGCGGGTGTTCCAGTCTGCCGCGAAGTCGAGGCGCCAGACGCCAAGGGCGTGATGGTAGCCGGTCAGCAGCAGAACCAGGCCGAACTTGGCCCACAGCCACCGGTCGTTGACGAGGCCCTGCACCCAGGCGAGCCACGCGCCGCTGGCCCATGCGGCGATCATCGCCGGCGTCATGATGACGTGCAGCAGGCGCCGCTCCATGAGCTTGAAGGTCTCCGACTGCTTCGAGCCCTTCTCGGCCGCGCAGTGATAGACATAGAGCCGGGGCAGATAGAGCAGCCCCGCCATCCACGCGATGACCGCGATCATGTGCAAGGCTTTGATCCAAAGCACCATGCCGCGGCGTCTACTCTCTCTCGCGGACCAGTTTCACAAGGCGGGCGACATGCTCCGGCGGCGTCTGCGGCAGAACGCCGTGGCCGAGATTGAAGACGAAGGGGCGACCCTCCAGCGCCTTCAGAATCTTCTGCACCTGGCGCTTCATCCTCAGCCCCCCCGATGCGAGCAGAAGCGGATCGAGATTCCCCTGCACAACCACCTTGCCTGCCAGCTCCTGCGCCATGGCGCCCAGCGGCGTTGCCGTATCGCAGCTGATGCCGTCGACTCCGGTCCCGTCGACATAGCGGCTGAGATTTCGCCCCGTGCCCATCGGAAAGCCGATGATGGGCGTGTCGGGATAAAGCTGCCTCATCCTTGCCACGATCGCCCTGGTGGGCCTGCACACCCAGCGGTCGAGCTCATCGCCGGCAAGACGGCCGGCCCAGGTGTCGAAAATCTGCAAGACATCGGCACCCGCTTCCACCTGTCCCGCCAGATACGCAACGGAGGTCTCCACCAGACAGTCCATGAGCTGCCCGAACCCGGCCGGGTCCGTGGCGGCCCAAGCTACGGCCTCGGCCTGGTCGGCGCTCTTGCCGCCCGAGACCATATACGTCGCCACGGTCCACGGAGCACCGCAAAATCCGATAAGGGCCACGTCATTTGGCAACCTCTGGCGAACATTAGCCACAGTCTCGAAGACCCGCTCGAACCTGTCCCGAGTCGCGGCCGGGTTCAACCGGGCAAGGTCCTTCGTCGAGCGAATTGGGTCGAGGCGTGGCCCCACCCCCTCCACGAACTCCAGCCTCTGCCCCAGGGCATGCGGCACCACCAGGATATCGGAGAAGACGATGGCGGCATCCACGCCATAGCGGCGCACCGGCTGCAGCGTGACCTCGGCCGCCAGCCCCGGGGAGTAGCACAGATCGAGGAAGCTGCCGGCCCTGGCCCGCACCGCGTGGTACTCCGGCAGATGCCGTCCGGCCTGGCGCATCAGCCATATCGGCGGCGACGCGGAAACCTTACCGGCGAAGGGAGCCAGCAAGCGGGCAGGACGCTGTCGGCTAGGGCTCTGAAGCACGATGCCAACTCCAATCTTCAAGAGATAGAGAGATTCAAGGCTACTGCTATGACTCTTAGATGGCGGATTGCGTAGACCCCCGACGTGCGACCGAGTTGCACACAGTCAATACGCCGAAGGCGTGACTTTGGATCTATCCTTAGCAGCGCACTGGGGCGGATGCCACAAGCAGGAAAAATTCCTGCTAATTCAGGTCATTAAGTCAGATCAGGCAACAGATCATCGTGCGCACGAATCCGTGTCAAAAAGTTGATAAGGTGTGGATGGTGCGGCCGACCGCGACTTGTCCCCAGGGGGCTCGGAAAGCCTTCCCGTGAGCGCTTCCTGTGGATGAATGTGTTGATGGATGGCATGTCAAGCCGGGACCGGTCCCGCCGACGGCTTGGCATCCCACGGAAATTCTGGTGTTTTCCACAGATGCCCGGCACCGACCCTCGCAGCGCTTTTCACCTGCATCTCATCTCGGATGCGACCGGCGAGACGTTGACCACCATGGCCAAGGCGGCTGCCGTGCAGTACGCGCAGGTGCGCGCCATCGAGCACATTCATCCGCTGGTTCGCACTGAGCGGCAGCTCGAGCGCGTGCTCGACGAGGTGGCGCGAGCGCCTGGCATCGTGCTCTACACCCTCGTCAAGAAGCCGATGATCCGGGAGATCGAGCGTCGCTGCCGCGCGCTCAACGTGCCGTGCCTGCACGTGCTGCAGCCGATCATGAAGGTGTTCGAGTCCTACCTGGGGGCGCCGCAGACCCCGGTTGTGGCCGGGCAGCACACGCTCGACGCCGACTATTTTCGCCGCATCGACGCGCTCAACTTCGCGATGGCCCACGACGACGGGCAGCTGCCGCAGGACTTGAGCATGGCCGACATCATCCTGGTCGGCATCTCGCGCACGTCGAAGACGCCCACCACCATCTATCTGGCGCAGCGCGGCTACAAGACCGCCAACGTGCCGCTGG
The DNA here is from genome assembly GCA_049278815.1 of Hyphomicrobiaceae bacterium. Taxonomy (GTDB): domain Bacteria; phylum Pseudomonadota; class Alphaproteobacteria; order Rhizobiales; family Hyphomicrobiaceae; genus AWTP1-13. The sequence continues at coordinate 11,244 of JBAPMW010000989.1, read as the reverse complement.
TGCCCGGCTTGGACCTGCCCGCTGCCCTTACCGAGCCGCACACGGCGTTCGTGGTGGGCCTGGTGGCCAGCGCGGAGCGCATCGCCGAGATCCGCCGCAACCGCGTGCACCTGATGGGCGACCGCAACCTGGGCGACTATATCGACCACGCCCAGATTGCCAACGAGATCCAGCACTCGCGCCGGCTATGCGCCCGCAACGGCTGGCCCGTGATCGATGTGACTCGGCGCTCGGTGGAGGAGACGGCGGCGAGCATCATCCGCCTGTTCCAGGACCGGCACGAGGGCGCCCGGGACGAGGCGCGGCCGGGAGAGGAGCGGCAGACCGGCGATGGCTGAGGTGAAGGCCAGGGCTGGCGTTTCTGGGCTGGTGCTCGCGTCGGCGAGCCCGTTCCGGCGCAGGCTCCTGGAGGCGGCGGGCGTGGCGTTTCGCGTGGTCCCGGCCAAGGTGGACGAGGGCGCGATCAAGCGCGGTCCCGGCGCCGGTCTGGGGCCTGCCGCCCTAGCCGAGACCCTGGCTGCGGCCAAGGCCGAGGCCGTGAGCCGGGAGTGCGGCAACGCCCTGGTCATCGGCTCGGACCAGGTCGCGGCGCTGGGGAGCCGAATCTTCGACAAGCCGGCCGACTTGGCGGAGGCGCGGGCGCACCTTGAAGCGCTGCGGGGCAAGACCCACAGACTGTTCACCGCCGTCACCCTTGCCCAGAACGGGCATACGGTATGGCGGCAGTCGGAGAGCGCGACCCTGACCATGCGCGCCTTCAGCGACGATTTCCTCGACCGGTACCTGGCCGAGGGCGGCACCCGCCTCTGCCAGATGGCCGGGGCGTACGAGATCGAGGGGCGGGGGATCCAGTTGTTCGAGCGCATCGAGGGCGACCACTTCACCATCGTCGGCCTGCCGCTGGTGCCGCTGCTGGCCGAGCTCAGGGCGCGAGGAGCGCTCCCGGCATGAAGCGCGCTTGCGTCGTCGGCTGGCCGGTCTCCCACTCGCGCTCGCCGCTGATCCACGGCTACTGGCTCAAGCGCTACGGCATTGCCGGAAGCTACACGCGAGTGCCGGTCGAGCCGGGAAGGGCGGCTGCCTTCCTGCGCGACCTGAAGGCCCAGGGCTACGTCGGCTGCAATGTCACGATCCCCCACAAGGAGACGGCCTTCGCGGTCGCAGACGCGACCTTGCCGGCGGCCTGTGCGGCAGGCGCGGCCAACACGCTCTGGTACGAGGACGGCAGGCTGCTGGCCGACAACACCGATGGCGGCGGCTTCGTGAGCAACGTCCGCAGCACTGTGCCGACCTTCGCGTTCGAGGGCACCGTCGTCTCGATGCTGGGGGCAGGCGGCGCCGCGCGCGGCATCGCCTATGCCCTGCTGCAGGCGGGTGTGGCGGAAATCCGTGTCTTCAACCGCACCCGCGCGCGGGCCGATGCGCTGGCGGGGGTCTTCGGTCAGGGGATCGCCGCGTTCGACTGGAGCGAGCGCAACGCGCGCTCGCGCGGGGCGGCGCTGCTCGTCAATACGACTCCGCTCGGCATGGATCGCAGCGATGCGCTCGAACTGGATCTGTCCGTGTTGGACCCCGGCTGCGTCGTGGCCGACATCGTCTACGTGCCGCTTGAGACGCCGCTGCTGGCGGCGGCGCGCCGGCGGGGCCTCGCCACGGTGGACGGCCTCGGCATGCTGCTGCACCAGGCGGTGCCGGGCTTCGAGCGCTGGTTCGGGGTGCGGCCGGAGGTGACGGAGGAGCTGCGTGCCCTGATCGTGCGCGACATCGAGGGCGCCTGATGCTCATCGTCGGCCTCACCGGCTCCATCGGCATGGGCAAGTCCACCGTGGCGGCCCGCTTTCGCAGCCATGGCATCGCCGTCTGCGATGCGGATGCGGAGGTGCACAAGCTCTACGAGGGGGCCGCGGTGCCGGCCATCGAAGCGGCGTTCCCCGGCACCACCGAGGGCGGCAAGGTTGACCGGCAGCGACTGGCCCAATCGCTGGTCGACAATCCCGCCGGCTTCAGGCGCCTGGAGGCCATCGTCCATCCGCTGGTGCTCGCGGCCGAGCGCGCTTTCCTGCAGCGGCAAGCCGGCAAGGGCGCCTCCGTGGCGGTGCTGGAAATCCCGCTGCTTCTGGAGACGGGTGGCGAGCAGCGCGTCGACGTGGTGGTGGTGGTGAGCGCGCCGGCCGACGAGCAGCGCGAGCGGGTCATGCGGCGGCCGGGCATGACCGCGCAGAAGCTCGCCCAGGTGCTGGCCCGGCAGATGCCCGACGCCGCGAAGCGCGCGCGCGCCGATTTCGTTGTGGACACTGGCGGAACCTTCGCCGAGACGGAGGCCCAGGTCGATAACATCATCGAGTCGCTCAGGGGGCAGGAGGGGACAGCTTTTGCCACGGCCTGGGCCTAGCGTGGTGACTCTGACATTGCAGCATCCTCTGTCATCCCGGTGCTTGTCACCGGGATCCAGCCAACTGCTTGCTCTGGCGTTTCCTTAGCGTTGGATCCCGGCAACAAGTGCCGGGATGACAAGGAACGAAGCGTTGGAGCCGAAACACTAGCGTGTGCGCGTCTTGCGACCGAGGGCGGGGAAGATGCTGCGCGAGATCGTGTTCGACACCGAGACCACCGGTCTTGACGCGACCAAAGGTGACCGCCTGATCGAGATCGGCTGCATCGAGATCGTCAATCGCATTCCGACCGGCCGCGAGTTTCACCGCTACCTGAACCCCGACCGCGAGGTGCACCCGGATGCCTTCGCTGTACACGGGCTCGGCAACGAGTTCCTGGCCGACAAGCCGCGCTTTCCGGAGGTCGTCGACGGGCTCCTGGAGTTCATCGGCGACGCCCCGCTGGTCGCTCACAACGGTACGTTCGATCTGGGCTTCATCAACGCCGAGCTGCAGCGTGTCGGCCGTCCGCCGCTTCCCGGCGGCCGCATCGTCGACACCCTGGCACTGGCGCGCCGCCGCCATCCTGCCGGCCCCAACACCCTCGATGCTCTCTGCAAGCGTTACGGCATCGACCTGTCACAGCGGACCAAGCACGGTGCCCTGCTCGACTCCATGCTGCTGGCCAGTGTCTACGTCGAGTTGCTGGGCGAGCGGCAGGCGACCCTGGTCTTCGCCGGCAACGGAGCCCAAGCCATGGCCCGTGCCGGCGCCGGACGCGCCGTGCAGCGGCCCGCACCGCTTCCCCCGCTGCTCACGGTGGAGGAGGAGACGGCACACCGCGAGTTCGTCAAGACGCTGGGCGCGGAGCCGGTGTGGCTGCAATATCTGGGCGAGGCGCTTGGCGGCCTGTAGCCTGTAGGTTGGGTTAGGCCCGAAGGGCCGTAACCCAACATGAACCTCCGCGACATGCTGGGTTACGCGCTTCGCGCTAACCCAGCCTACGGCTACAGACGCCGGAGCGGTTCGCCGGTCAGCTCGCCTCCGTCAGCAGCGACATCTGGCCGTCGTGGGTGGGGCCGTGCTGGTCGGTGAGGCTGGTGGGGTAGTCGCCGGTGAAGCAGTGGTCGGTGAACTGTGGGTGGCGGGCGTCGCGGTGGTCGTAGCCGAGCGCGCGGTAGATGCCGTCCACGGAGAGGAAGGAGAGCGAGGTGGCGCCCATGAAGCGGCACATCTCGTCAACGCTCATGTTGGCGGCGAGCAGCTCGGTGGGGCGCGGCGTATCGATGCCGTAGAAGTCGGGATGGGCGATGGGCGGGCTCGACACCCGGAAGTGCACCTCACGCGCACCGGCCTCGAACATCATCTGCACGAGCTTCTTCGAGGTCGTGCCGCGTACCACGCTGTCGTCGATCAGCACGATGCGGTTGCCGCGCACGGCGGAAGCATTGGCGGAGTGCTTCAGCTTAACGCCGAGCTGACGGATGCGCTGCTCGGGCTCGATAAAGGTTCGGCCGACGTAGTGGTTGCGGATGATGCCGAGCTCGAACGGGGTGCTGCTCTCCTGGGCGTAGCCAATGGCGGCTGGCACGCCGGAATCAGGGATGGGGATGACGACATCGGCGGCCCCAGCCGGCGCCTCGCGTGCCAGCTCCACGCCCATCTGTTTGCGGATGGCGTAGACATTGCGCCCGCCGACGATGGAGTCGGGGCGGGCGAAGTAGATGTACTCGAAGATGCAGGGCCGTGCCGGGCGCCGGGGGAAGGGGCGGTGGCTCTCGATGCCGTCCTTGGTGATGACGACGATCTCGCCATTCTCGATCTCGCGCACGAATTCCGCGCCGACGATGTCGAGGGCGCAGGTCTCCGACGTGAGCACGTAGGCCGAGCCCAGCCGGCCCAGCACCAGCGGGCGGATGCCGATGGGGTCGCGGGCGCCGATCAGCATGTCGTTGGTGAGGCAGACGAGGGCATAGGCCCCCTCGATCTGCAGCAGAGCATCGACAAAGCGCTCGACGATGCGGCGGCGGCGCGAGCGCGAGAGGAGGTGGAGGATCACCTCGGTGTCGGAGGTGGACTGGAAGATGGCGCCCGAGGAGACAAGCTCCCGGCGCAGCGTGAGGGCGTTGGTGAGGTTACCGTTGTGGGCGACGGCAAAGCCGCCGGTGTCGAGGTCGGCGAACAGGGGTTGCACGTTGCGCAGGATGGTGTCGCCCATGGTGGAGTAGCGGTTGTGGCCAAGGGCCATGTGGCCCTTGAGCCGGCCGATCACGTCGGCCTTGTTGAAGTTGTCGCCGACGAGACCCAGGCGCCGTTCGGAATGGAAGTGGTCGCCGCCAAAGGTGACGATGCCCGCCGCCTCCTGGCCGCGATGCTGGAGGGCGTGGAGCCCGAGGGCGGTGAGTGTTGCCGCATCATCGTGGCCGAGGATGCCGAAGACGCCGCACTCCTCGCGCAGGCGGTCGCCAAGGTCGGGGTGCGGGGTGCCGGCAGCTCGCATCCGTGAAGGCTCCATCCCAGCATCGCGTCCGAGGGGCAGCATGTGCGGACTCCGAGCGCGAGCAGACCCTGTCGCGCCATCGCGCCTTTGGCGCCACAGCATATAGTGCAAGTTGCAGCAGGATGCCACCAGACTGAGGTGCCTTGCCCCCAGCCTTTGGGCCGGACTCCGTTGTTGGAGGCCCAGACGTCGCCACTTGCGGCTCGTATCCCCGGTCGCAGCCGGACGGGACGCTCCATCAAGCGGTCAGCAGACGGCAAAGCTGCGAACCTTTCTCGATGGCCAGGTCTGCGGGTGCCGCCGCTGCAGCGGGCGCGGGCGTTGACCGGGAATTTTAACCGGATCGCTGCGCATATGACACTGCCCAGGTATACTGGCTCATAGGACAAAAGCTAGGCGAAGACCTCCGGGAGGACGTGTGCGAGGGCTTGAAGGGAAGACTGTGGTCGTGACGGGCGGCGGCGGGGGCATTGGCGGCGCTGCCTGCAAGCGCTTTGCGGCAGCCGGCTCCCGTGTGGCGGTGCTGGACATCGACATCGGCGCGGCAGAGGACGTCGCGGCCCAGATCGAAGACGCTGGCGGGACCGCGCGGCCCTTCGCCTGCGACATCACGGACTACGAAGGTGTCAGCCGCGTCGTGGCGGAGGTCGAGGCCCAGCTTGGTCCCATCGGCGTGCTCGTCAACAACGCCGGTTGGGATGTCTTCTGCCTGTTCGTTCAGACCGAGCCGAAGGACTGGGAGAAGCTGATCTCCATCAACCTCGTTGGTGCCCTCAACATGCACCACGCGGTGCTGCCCGGCATGGTGCAGCGGCGGGCGGGGCGGATCGTCAACGTCGCCTCCGATGCCGCGCGCGTCGGCTCCACCGGCGAGGCGGTCTACGCCGCCTGCAAGGCCGGGCTGGTGGGCCTCTCCAAGACGCTCGCGCGGGAGCACGCCCGCCACGGCATCACGGTGAACGTCGTCGCCCCTGGCCCTACCAGCACCAACCTGTTCGCGCAGTACAAGCAGGGGGCAGGCAACCCGGAGAAGCTGGAGGAGGCGTTCCGCAGAGCCATTCCGCTCGGCCGCATCGGCGAGCCGGAGGACTTGGCCGGCGCGATCCTGTTCTTCGCCAGCGACGATGCTGGCTACATCACAGGTCAGGTGCTCAGCGTCTCGGGCGGCCTGACCATGGCAGGCTGAGGACCGGCTGAGGGAGCATCGCGCCATGCAGTACGAGGACATCCTGTACGACGCGGCCGACGGCGTCGCGCGCATCACCATCAACCGCCCCCAGGTGCTGAACGCCTTCCGCGGCAAGACCTGCGAGGAGCTGATCCACGCCCTCAATCGTGCCGGATGGGACAAGGGCGTAGGCGCGATCGTGCTCGCGGGCGCCGGCGACCGGGCCTTCTGCACCGGCGGCGACCAGTCCGCGCACAGCGGCCAGTACGACGGCCGCGGCATGATCGGGCTGCCGATCGAGGAGCTGCAGTCGCTCATCCGCGACGTGCCGAAGCCCGTGATCGCCAGCGTCCAGGGCTATGCCATCGGCGGTGGCAACGTGCTGGCGACGCTGTGCGACTTCACCATCGCCTCGCAGAAGGCGGTGTTCGGTCAGGTCGGCCCGAAGGTCGGCTCGGTCGATCCGGGGTTCGGGACGGCCTACCTTGCCCGCGTCGTCGGCGAGAAGAAGGCGCGCGAGATGTGGTACCTGTGCCGCCGCTACACCGCCGCCGAGGCCCTGGCGATGGGCCTCGTCAACGCCGTGGTCCCGCACGAGGAGCTCGATGCCGAGGTGGCCCGCTGGTGCGCCGAGATCATGGAGCGCTCCCCCACCGCGATCGCCATCGCCAAGCGCTCCTTCAACGCCGACACCGAGAGCATCCGGGGCATCGGCGGCATGGGAATGCAGGCGCTGAGCATGTACTACGCGAGTGAGGAGTCGAAGGAAGGCGTGCGCGCCTTCAACGAGAAGCGCAAGCCCGATTTCCGCAAGCATACGAAATAGGCGGGGAGCCGCCTGCGCCATCGAACCGCAGGAGAGGCCCCCGCCTCTCCGTTCAGCCCGCCCCATTTGCGGCCGCTGTGGCAACAATCCGTCGCTGCGCCCTGATCCGGGTGGCATCGAGCAGCATCTCCCCTGCCCACCGGTAGACATTGCGCACGCGCACCAGGTCACGCATCAGACGCATGCGCTCCCGCTGCTCATCGGACGGCATGGAGAGGGCATGCTCGATCGCCTCGCCCGTGCCGTGTGTGTCGTAGGGATTCACCATCAGCGCCTCCGACAACTCGCGCGAGGCACCCGCGAACGTCGACAGGATCAGCACGCCCTGCTCGTCGTCGCGCGCAGCCACGAATTCCTTGGCGACCAGGTTCATCCCGTCGTGCAGGCTCGACACGATGCAGGCGTCCGCAGCCCGGAAAAGCTCGAACACCTCGCTGGGATCGTGGTGGCGAACCTCCAGCACGATTGGCCTGTAGGTATCGTTGCCGTGCCGCTCGTTGACCTCCTCCGCGAGACGCTCGGCCTCCTTCTGCAGCGAGCCGTAGGTGGCAAGCCTGCTGCGGGTGGGTGCAGCCGCCTGGACCAGGACGAGGCGATCCTTCCACTGCGGCTGGCGCCTCAGCAGGTCGTCGACGGCCCGGATGCGGTCAAGGATGCCCTTCGTATAGTCGAAACGCTCGATGCCGACCACGATGCGCGCGTCTTCACCGAGTCCAAAACGCCGTCTCACGGCCTCGCGGCAATGCTCGACAGGCGCCTGGCTCGCAAGCGCGGCGGGCGGCCACTCGATGGAGATCGGATAGGGGCGGATCATGGTCTCGCGGCCATCGACCGTCACCGAGGCATTCTCGCGGTCGATGCGGCTTTCGACGAAGCGGTCGGTCGCTTCCAGGAAATTGTTGCAGTGGAAGCGCGTGTGGAACCCGAGAATGGTGCTGCCCAGCAGTCCGTGGATGATCTCCTCACGCCAGGGGCAGATGCTGAACGTCTCGGAGTTCGGCCAGGGAATGTGCCAGAACGTCAGTATGGTCGCGTTGGGCAGGCGGTCGCGCACCATGCGGGGCAGCACGGCGAAGTGGTAGTCGTGAATAAGCACGATGGGATCGGGGCGGCTCGCCTCCTCCGCTATGACATCGGCGAAACGCTCGTTGACGGCGATGTACTGCTGCCAATCCTCGTGTCGGAACGTCGGCCGCACGAAGGCGATGTGGCAAAGCGGCCAAAGCCCCTCGTTGGCAAAGCCGTAATAGTAGCCCTCCTGCTCGTCCTCGGTGAGCCAGACGCGGCGCAGGGTGTAGGCGGGATCGCCCGGGGGGACGCGGATGTGGTCGCGGGCGTCGACCGTCTCGCGGTCGGCGCTGCCGCTGCCGTGCGCGACCCAGGTCCCGCCGCAGGCGCGCATCACCGGCTCGAGCGCGGCAACCAGGCCGCTGGCGGGGATCTGGAGCGCAACGGAGCCGTTGTGGACGTTGTGGATGTAGGGCTCGCGGTTGGAGACGGCGAGCACCTCGGCTCCAGGCAAGTGCTCTTCCAGCAGCCGGTGCAAGGTCTGTGGCGACCACTGAATCCGCACACCGTCGCCTTCCTGGCGCTCCGAGCGCATGTCCCTGAGCAACGACTGTATGTTCGATACGATGGGTAGCGCTTCGCTGTGATTGGCGCCTGGCTCCACGCTGCGCGCGCGGGCGATGGCGGACTGCATCAACTGCGACCAGCCCCGCAGCAGCGGCAACACGGCAGCGACAGCGATCAGGCCGATACCGACGATGACGCCAACCAAGGCGAGTGCCGCATAGAATTGCGCCGTCGTGGCCCGCTCGTCGACGAAGTGCAGATCGTGCACGATGACGAGGTGGCCGCGGACGGACCCCGCGGTCAGGGGAAAAGCCCCGGCCAGCAGGCGATGTCCGCCGTCGTGGATCGGGGCGAAAGTACCGCCCTTGGCCGGCGCGATTTTGGCGCACGTGACGCTCTTCGGCATGCGCCGGGTGGCATGAACGAGCCGGCCGTCGGCATCACAGTAGCCCAGCGCCAGCAAGCGCTCATCTTCGACAAGACGGTCGAAGAACGGCACGAGGTTCGCCCCTGCCGCGCTGGCGAGGCCCGCGCCGACCTGATCGCGAATGGAGTTGAAGATGAGACGGGACCTGAGCTCGACATCGCGTTCGGACCAGCGCAGGACCACCGTCGAGGCCAGCGGCGCAATGGCGAGAACGATCAGCGCAATGCCCGCTGCCGCCAGCGCCGCATAGACAACGAGCGGATTGCGAGCATGGCTTTTCACAAAGGCGAAGGCGGACTTGAATGGACCGGGCACCGGTGTCCTTCCGTTAGGCCTCTCACAGCATCTGCCCGAGACGGCCGTTTCCTGATGCAGGATTGCGCACGGTGAGGCAGCACGGTGGCAAGCTCAAGCAAAGCAAGCAAACGGCCATTTCGGCCGACGCCGGAGCTTGCTGGTGCTGGGTTCGGCTCGGCACCCGCGGTTCCTGCTATTTGCCCCATATCTTCGCGGTGGCTGTCGCGACTTTTTCGGCACTTGTATTGTGTGAGGCGTCCACGAGCAAGCCCGGCTCGCGGCTCGTCACTTCGCTCTTGTTTTCATTACAATCATTGGCCGTACCGGGACGAACGGGCCACCAAGCAAATTCCGACAGCTGACCAGCGAAGCGGAGCTGTGATTTCGCGGAGGCAAGCTGGCAGGCAAATCCGGGTAATGGCAAAAGAGGAGCAGAGAGCGCAACTGCGGGCGTCGGCCGGATCACGCGATTCAGGCGGGACCGGCGCATGTTGCCGGCGGCTTGCGACCGTTGACCTCACCCACGTTGATGCGCCATTCCCTCGCCACGCCCATTGGCTGGGCCGCATCGTCGCGCCAATGTCGGACGTCCTGCTCCTCCTGTCTTGGGCGAGTTCAGGCGTGGGCGGCCTGCGAAGGGCGCCGCGCTGCCTCCTCCGTCGATGCGCCCACGGCACCGAGCCATAAAACTCTATAAATCAAAGGGTTGCTGCAAGGCAGTTTTCCCTCGCACCGATCCCGAATTGGTGTATAACCCAGGCCACGCTGGCGCGACCGATTATCGCTTGCGCGCAGCCCTCGTTAACGCCGCCTGAGCTGGACGACATCCCGGCCATGGCGCGCGGACAACACTCCCAAACAATCCAGGAAAGGTACCCGATGTCGCTGAGCACAGAGCGTAAGCAGAAGATCGTCAGGGACTACGCAACCAAGAAGGGCGACACGGGGTCGCCGGAGGTGCAGGTGGCGCTGCTCACGGAGCGCATCAACAGCCTCACCGACCACTTCAAGACCCACAAGAAGGACAACCACTCGCGGCGCGGCCTGCTCAAGATGGTCAGCCTGCGCCGCCGGCTTCTCGACCACGTCAAGGACCGCGACGAGGCCCGCTATCAGAAGATCATCGAGCGGCTGGGTATCCGCCGCTAACGCAACCAGTGCTGCTGCAACGGGCGGCCGGCCTCCGAACGCGGAGGCTGGCCAATCGGCGCTTATGCAAGCAAGGCGCTGCTAGACAAGAAACGAGATGCGAAATGTTTGACACACATCGTGTGGAGATTGAATGGGGTGGACGCAAGCTGAGCCTTGAGACCGGCCGAATGGCCCGGCAGGCCGACGCCGCCGTCCTCGCCCAATACGGCGAGACCAGCGTGCTCGCCACCGTCGTCTCTGAGAGAAGCGCGCGACCCGGCATCGATTTCTTTCCCCTCACCGTAAACTACCAGGAGAGAACCTACGCAGCCGGCAAGATCCCCGGCGGCTTCTTCAAGCGCGAAGGCCGCCCGAGCGAGAAAGAGACGCTCACCTCGCGCCTGATCGACCGACCGATCCGGCCGCTGTTCGTGGAAGGCTTCAAGTACGAGACGCAGGTGATCGTCACCGTGCTCTCGCACGACATGGAGAACGACCCTGACATCGTCGCCCTGGTCGCGGCCTCCGCCGCCCTGACGCTGTCGGGCGTGCCGTTCCTGGGCCCCATCGGCGCTGCGCGTGTCGGCGTCATCGACGGCCAATTCGTGCTCAACCCGATGATCGACGAGATGGCCAAGAGCGATCTCGACCTCGTGGTGGCCGGTACCGGCGACGCCGTGATGATGGTGGAGTCGGAGGCCAAGGAGCTGCCCGAGAAGCAGATGCTGGAGGCCGTCATGTTCGGCCACCGCGGCTTCCAGCCCGTGATCGGCGCCATCATCAAGCTGGCGGAGAAGGCGGCCAAGGAGCCGTGGAATTTCCAACCCCCCGACAAGAGCAAGTACACCGACAAGGTGAGGGCGCTCGCCGAAGAGGACCTTCGCAAGGCCTTCGCCACCCCGGAGAAGCAGAAGCGTCACGAGCTGATCGATGCGGCCAAAGCCAAAG
>JBAPMW010000988.1:0-2160 GCA_049278815.1 Hyphomicrobiaceae bacterium | reverse complement strand
GGTGAAGGCGATCGCCATCCACGCGCGGGAGGTGGAGGCGGCCGGCGGCGCGGTTCGCCTCATCCTCGCCAGGACGGACGGCCTGGGCGCGTCCGACGCGCTGGCCGCCGTGGGCGCGGCCGGGCTCGCATGCGAGGTGCGGCTTGCCCGCAACCCGCGCCTGATCGAGGCGCACGAGCAGTTGACGATCGGCGCGCGCGTCGCATGGACCGGCGACACCATGCGCCGCGATCCCGCCGCCGGCGATGCCTACGAGAGCTTCGCCGAGGACTGCCCCGAGATCGCCGCCGCGGCCGCGGCCACCTTCGAGCGGCTGTGGGGGGACTGCGCGCCGTTCGCCGAGGCCGCGCCGTTGGCTGCGGGCGCCCAGGAGGCCATGGGGAAGCCCGCGCAACGCCGGGCGGCCTGGCGCAATCCCTGCGAGCGATGAGGGAAGCCCATGAGCACTGCAACGGGCGCCGCAGCCCCTGTCCGCGACGGTCGCTTCCTGATCGTCGGCGGCGCCAGCCTGGTCGGCTCCGCGTCGGCGGAGCGGCTGCTGGAGGACGGCGCGCGCGAGGTGACAATCCTCGACAGCTTCTATCAGGGGAGCCGGGACGCGATTCACCATCTCACCGGCGATCCGCGCCTCAAGGTCGTAGAGGCGGATGTGCTGCGCCTGCCGCAGCTCATCGCCGCCGTCGAGGGCGTGGACGGCGTGCTGCACCTCGCCGCCGTCATGTCGCTCACCATGGACCGCGACCCTTGGCTCGGCCTCGACGTGAACATCCGCGGCACCCAGAACGTGATCGAGGCGTGCTGCGTCGCAGGGGTCGCCAAGCTGGTGCTGGCCTCGTCCACGGCGGCCTACGGCTATGGGCCGGGCGTCGTCGGCGACCTCATCGAGGGCACCCCGTTCCATTCGGCCGGCGCCCCGCCGGCGGCGATCCTCTACGGCGCCAGCAAGATCGTCGGCGAGCAGCTGTGCCGGCATGCGCACCTCAATCGCGGGCTCGACTACGTGGCCCTGCGCTATGCCACCGTCTACGGCGAGCGCCAGCACTACCGTGCCGCCAACGCGCTCTACATCGTCGAGACGTACGACCGCATCCGGCGCGGCGAGCGCCCGCAGGTCGTCGGCGACGGGTCGGAGACCAAGCACTTCGTGCACGTGAGCGACGTGGCCTGCGCCAACGCCGCGGCGCTGGCGTCGGACGCCACCGACGTGGTCCTCAACATCTCGGGGCCGGCGCCCATCACGACGCTGGAGCTCGTGCGGCTGGTGGCCGAGCTTGCCGGCCCAAATCCTGGCCCAGATCCCGGCCCAAATCCCGGCGTCGATCTGGAGCCCGAGCATGTCGCGCCCGACCCCGGCAAAGTGCGCCTCACCTCCGGCGGCGCCTGGCGCCTCGACCACGCCGCCGCCGAGCGCACGATCGGCTGGCGCCCGCAGGTGGACATGCGCGAGGGCATCCGCCGGCTGATCGCGTGGCGGGAGGCCAAGTAGCGGCGTCAAGCGAACGACACGCGGATGCGCCGGTTGAGCTTGCCCTTCTTCTCGATCCTGGTGACGACCACCCGGCCGATCTCGCCGGTGCGCCTGACGTGCGTGCCGCCGCACGGCTGCATATCGACCGCGCCGTTCTCGCCGATCAGCACCAGCCGGACGCGGCCGGTGCCCATCGGCGGCTGCACGGACATGGTGCGGACAAGGCCCGGGTTGGCCTCCAGCTCGACATCGGTGATCCAGCGCTCGGCTACGGGATGGTCCGCCGCGATCAGCGCATTGAGATCTGCCGTCAGCTTGTCCTTGTCCACGGCCAACGGATCGTCGATGTCGAAGTCGAGCCGGCTGTCGTCGGTGTTGACCTGCCCGCCGGTGACCGGGAACGGCACCAGCGAGCACAGCAGATGCAGGCAGGTGTGCATGCGCATCAGCGGCGAGCGGAAACCCCAGTCGAGGCCCGCCCGCACGCTCTGGCCGGGCGACGGCAGGGCCGCGCCCTCCGCCGGCACATGCACGATGGTGCGCTTGTCGGCGTCGAAGACCGTAGTCGCGATCGGACAACTCCCGCCGCCGTCGATTTCCAGCACGCCCTTGTCGCCCGGCTGCCCGCCGGCCGCGGCGTAGAACACCGTGCGATCCAGGACGATGCCGCCGCGGTCGTTGACGGCGACCAC
>JBAPMW010000987.1:0-1828 GCA_049278815.1 Hyphomicrobiaceae bacterium | reverse complement strand
GCGCTCTTAAGTCAAGAGCGCCGCAGTTATAGCAGGTGCGCTACAGTCTCAGCAGACTGGCTGATGGCTTTCCGCTAGAAGCTTGTGCCCCGACCGACCAACGACCATACTCGACCGATGAAGCTCGACTCAAAGTACTTTGACTCCGTGCGTGCCAAGCGCGGCGAGGAGCCTGCCAAGGCGGCAGGACCGGCGTGCCAATGGAAGGGCTGCCAGGACGGCGGGCTCTACAGGGCCCCGGTGGGCCGGGGGCAGGAGGGGAAGTACTACCTGTTCTGCCTGGTGCACGTGCGGCAATTCAACGCCTCGTACAACTATTTCGAGGGCTGGAGCACGGCCCAGGTGGAGGCCTTTCAGAAGGATGCCGTGATCGGCCACCGGCCGACCTGGAGGACGGGCACCACCGGTGACGGGCCCGGCGCCCGGCCCAAGGCCGGCCCGCCAGACGCCTTCGACGAAGGCTTCGCCGATCCGCACGGTTTTCTCAAGACCCGGCTGCGGCGCGATACGCCGCCTCCGGCGCGCCACCTGAAGCCCCTGGAGCGCAAGTCGCTGGAGGCGCTGGGACTGCCCGACGGGGCAGATCGCGCTCAGATCAAGGCGCGCTTCAAGGAGCTGGTGAAGCTGCATCATCCCGACGCCAACGGCGGCGACAAAAGGTCCGAGAACAAGTTGCGGGAAATTATCCAAGCCTATAACTATCTCAAGCAAGCGGGCGTCGTTTGAGGCCCACCTCAGCGACGGAAACCTCTCTCACTGATCCGGTGCAGCGACAAGCTACAGTGGCTGGCACCGGCAGCAAGCTTCCGGAAACGAACGATATGCCAGCCCAAGCCCAAGCCGGGGTGCCCGGCATGCCGGACATGAAGGTGTCCGTGCGCCAGCTCTTCGGCATCGATACCGACCTCGAGGCACCGGCCTACGCCAAGACCAGCGACCACGTGCCGGATGTGGACCCGGACTACGTCTTCAACCGGGATGTGACCCTGGCGATCCTGGCCGGGTTCAAGTTCAACCGGCGTGTGATGATCCAGGGCTACCACGGCACCGGCAAATCGACGCACGTCGAGCAGGTGGCGGCACGGCTGAACTGGCCGTGCATACGCATCAACCTCGACAGCCACGTGAGCCGCATCGACCTGATCGGCAAGGACGCCATCGTCCTCAAGGAGGGCAAGCAGGTCACCGAGTTCAAGGAGGGCATGCTGCCCTACTGCCTGCAGAGCAACATCGCGCTGTGCTTCGACGAGTACGACGCCGGCCGTCCCGACGTCATGTTCGTGATCCAGCGCGTGCTGGAGCAGTCCGGGCGCCTCACTCTGCTCGACCAGTCCAAGGTGATCCGGCCGCACCCGGCATTCCGGCTGTTCTCCACCACCAACACGGTGGGTCTCGGCGATACCTCGGGCCTCTATCACGGCACGCAGCAGCTCAATCAGGGCCAGATGGACCGATGGTCGATTGTGGCCACCCTCAACTACCTGCCGCACGACGAGGAGACGCGCATCGTGCTGGCCAAGGCCAAGAGCTTCAACAAGAGCGAGGCCAGGCGCAAGATCGTCTCCAACATGGTGCGGGTGGCGGATCTGACGCGCTCGGCCTTCATCAACGGCGACCTCTCCACCGTCATGAGCCCGCGCACCGTGCTCACCTGGGCCGAGAACGCCGAGATCTTCGGCGACATCGGCTTCGCCTTCCGGCTGACCTTCGTCAACAAGTGCGACGAGCTGGAGCGCCCGTTGGTGGCCGAGTTCTACCAACGCTGCTTCGGCGAGGAGCTGCCGGAGAGCGCGGCCAACGTGGCGCTGGCGTAGGTACGGGGTCAGAC
>JBAPMW010000986.1:0-2052 GCA_049278815.1 Hyphomicrobiaceae bacterium | reverse complement strand
GCCACGTCGGCGGCGGTCACCTCGCGCTGCAGGAGATTGCCGCCCATGTACTCGGCCTCGCTCAGGCCGCGGGCCTTGGCGCGGGTTGCCACCATGGCGTCGGTGAGGAGGCCCGAGCGGATGCGGTCGGCGTTGACGCCGTTGGCGCGGATGCCGGCTGAGCCGTAGTCGAGGGCGTACTGGCGCATGAGCGCCAGCGTGGCGGCCTTGGGCAGGCCGTAGGGCCCGAAGTCGGGGCCGGGGTTTACCGCCTGCTTGGAGACGTTGAACAGCAGCACGCCGCCCGTGCCCTGCCTGAGCATGACGCGCACCGCCGCCTGCGCCACCGCCTGGTGGGCGAAGAAGTTGAGCTCGAAGCTGGCGCGCAGCACCTCGTCGGACACCTCGCCGATCCTGCCTTGCCAGGCCGCGCCGGCGTTCGACACGACGATATCGACGCCGCCGAAGGCTTCGACGATGCGCTCGAAGGCGCCGCGCACCTGTGCGCGGTCGGTCACGTCGCAGGCGAGCCCCAGGCCGCTGAGCGTCTTGGCAGCCGCCGTTGCCGCCTTGGCATCGCGATCGAGCACGGCCACCGCCGCGCCTTGCGCTGCAAATGCCTGGGCCGTGGCGAGGCCGATGCCGCTGCCGGCGCCGGTCACCACCGCCACCTGGCCGGTGAAGGCCTTGGCCACGGCGCCCTTGAGCTTGGCCTGCTCCAGGCTCCAATATTCGACGTCGAACAGGTCGGCCTCGCCCAGCGGCTCGTAGCGGCCGATGGCCTCGGCATCGGTGATGACGCGGATGGCGTTCGCGGCGAGGTCGGCGGCGATGGCCGCATCCCTGGCCGTGGCGCCGATGCCGTAGAGGCCGAGGCCGGGCACCAGCACCACGCGCGGGCTCGCGTCGAGCTTGGTCTTGATGCCGCCGACGCGGGCGTTCTGGCGCCCGAACATGGCATCGTAGCGCTTCCCGTAGCCTGCCACAGCCGTCCGAACCGCCTCGGCGAAGGCGTCGAGCTTGCCGGCCTCCGGCGCCGGCACGATCAGCGGGAGATTCCTGGTCCGGATGATGTGGTCGGGCGTCGGCACACCGCGCCGGGCGTAGGCGGCGAGATCGGCGCCGTCGACGTAGTTGCGGATGTCCGCATTCGCGCGGAAGTCGAGGATGAACCGCGTGGGCTCCCCGCCAGCTTCAGCCGGCTGCACCGCCACCGCCCCGCGCAGGACCGGCGCCACCTCGGCCGCCGCGGCCACCGCCTTGGGCAGGGCCGCGGCCGCGAACACGTTGCGTCGGCCCTTCCTGAGCCGCGCCTCGGCCCGCGACACGTGGGCGATCATGCGCTCGTAGGCCTCGCGGGCATCCGCGCCGAAGGTAAAGATACCGTGCTTGTAGAGGATCAGCCCTTCCACGCCGGGCCTGGCGTCGTAGACCTGGGCCGCCAGCTTGGCGAGGCCGAAGCCGGGGATCGCGTAGGGCACGAGCCCCATGGCGCCGTCGTAGACCTCGGCCACCAGCTCCTCGCCGTTGGGCTGATCCACCAGGCTCAAGACGGCCGCCGCGTGGGTATGGTCGATGAACTTGTGCGGGAGGAAGGCGTGCAGCAGCGTCTCGACGGAGGGGTTGGGCGCGCGCGCATCCAGGAGGTTCACGCGCTGGAAGTTGACCATGTCCTCGTCGGCGAGCGCCTCGAGGCCGCGCAGCCGGCGGAGCGGCTTCAGCTTCACGGCCGGCAGCCCGGCGGGCTCGATGGTGCCCATGTCCCACCCCGAGCCCTTGACGCACAGCACCTCGTGCGTCTCGCCCAGGAGGTCCGCCATCCCGGTCTTGACCGAGGTGTTGCCGCCGCCGTGCAGGACCAGCAGCGGGTCGGAGCCGAGGAGGCGCGTGGTGTAGGTGCGCAGTGCCAGGTCCTTGGCTACCCCTGAGCGGGCGTAGGCTCTGACCGCCTTGCGGGCGTCGGCGTCGTTCCAGCGGCTCTGCATTGGACCCTCGCGTGGGGTCAGACCCTGCGGGTCTGACACCAATACCAACCAGCGTTGAGAGTTGAGGCCACGGTGTCAGACCCAGAGG
>JBAPMW010000985.1:0-3286 GCA_049278815.1 Hyphomicrobiaceae bacterium | reverse complement strand
GGGCCACGCCCAGCATCGCCATCGCGCTCGGCGGCGGGTCGGCGCGCGGGCTGGCGCATATCGTCGTCCTGGAGGCGCTCGACGAGCTCGGCATCAAGCCCGCCGCCATCGCCGGCACCTCCATGGGCGCCGTCTGCGGTGCGATCTATGCGGCGGGCGTGCCGGCGGCCGAGATGCGCGCGGGCTTCCTCAACGACCTGGCGAGCCGCATCGGTTTCATGCGGCGATACGCCGGCCGCGTGGCCACCGGGCTTCCCTCGCTCTGGCGCCCGCGCCGCCCCAGCGTCGTCGACACCGTCACGCTGTTCGAGATGCTGCTGCCCGACATCCTGCGCTGCGACTTTTCCACCCTGAAGGTGCCCTTCATGGCCGTGGCCGCGGACCTTGGCGCCAACGACCAGGTCGTGCTCAGCCACGGCCCGCTGATCCCGGCCATCGCCGCCAGCTGCGCGATTCCCGCCTGGGCGCGCCCCGTCGTCATCGAGGGCCGGGTGCTGATCGATGGCGGCTACGTCAATCCCGTGCCGTTCGACGTGGTCGCGGACAAGGCCGATCTCACCCTCGCCGTCGATGTGACGGGCGACCCGTGCCGCATCGCCGCGGCGGGCGTGCCGCGTGCCTCGGTAGCGCGCTGGGGCGCGGTGCAGCTCCTGTTCCACGCGGTCATCCGCGAGAAGCTCAAGACGCAGCCGCCCGATATCCTGATTCGGCCGGCGGTCGGCGGCTTCGGCTCGGCCGACTTTTTCAGGATCGGCGACATCCTGGCCGCGGCTGAGCCCTGCCGGGACGAGGTGAAACGCAAGCTCGCCCAATGCCTTGAGCGCACCGGCTGACGGTCGCGCAAGCCCTATCCACAGTCTGCCGCCGCGCTGAAGGTCAATCGATCGATGGACGCGCTATGACCTCGGCTGTGCCATGGTGCGCCTCAACCTTGCTCGGGTGGAGGCTGCAGCGAACGGGGTAGCTTCGGTCAGTGCCGATTCTGCGAAGGGCGATTTCGACCGCGCCATTCAGGATTTCGACCACGGGCTGTCCGCACGCCAAGAGACCCCAGCCAGGCCGAGGTAACATCTCCGTCGCCACCGCCGCACAGGGGAATCGACCATGACCAACCGTAGAAAGGCTTTTCTGATCGGCGGCGCGGCGCTTGTCGTTCTGGCGGTCGCCTCCACGTTCGCTGTTATGAACGTGAACAACTATAATGCCTGTGGATACGACAGCTCGCCACCACGCGAGGCTACAATCGCGCGCTGCACTGCGATCATTCAGGCGGGCCGAATGACGCCGCATGAGCGCGCCAAGGCTTTCGCCGTACGAGGATGGCTCCACGCACTGGACGGAAATTTCGATCGGGCGGTGGAGGATTACGATCAGGCGCTCCACCTCAATCCGAATGACGTCGCATCGCTCGTCAGTCGCGGCCACGCTTTCCTGAAGAAGGGCGACAAGGACCGTGCGGTCCAGGATCTCGACCATGCGATCCGGCTCAAACCGGACAGCCAGTCGGCGTTCCACTATCGCGCCTGGGCGTATCAAGGCAAGGGGGACTACGACCGTGCCATCCAGGATTACGATCAGGCGATCCGTCTCGTTCCGCAAGAGACAGTCTTCCAACCCACGCTGGCAGTGCTCCACATCGATCGCGGCGCGACCTATGCGGCGAAGGGGGACTACGAGCAGGCTATCCAGGATCTTGAGCAGGGACTTCGCATTGGCCGCGCTCATCGCATTTTCGACATCAGGATCGATACTTATAACCTCCCAACGTTCCAGCTGTCGTCGGACGGGCGGGTTGTGAAATTCTCCGGTGGAGTCACTTTTGGCGGGGCCAAAGCACTGAGGCGCCTCCTTGCCGCGAACACATCGATCAAGGTCATCCATCTCAATTCCCCTGGCGGTTTCTACGCTCAGGCGTTCGAGATGGCACGAGTCATCAAGAGTCGAGGCCTCGATACCTATGTCTCCGAGAGATGTGACTCCGCCTGCGCGGATCTGTTTCTTGCCGGGCGTGAGCGGCTCATCGGCCCGGGCGCCCGCATTGGATTTCATCAGGCTAGCACGCGAGGGGGCAGCCCATCGATTGACGTATCTGCGGCGCTGAAGGCCGACTGGCTGAAAGCCGGCATGAGCGAACAGTTCGTGCGAAGGGCGCTCCAAACAAAATCGGATGAGGTGTGGCATCCAACGCAAACCGAGCTTCTGGCGGAACGCATTGCGACACGCGTCGTCGATGCGGCGGTGTTTCCACCTCCTGTCTATCCCGCACAAGCCCAGTTGAAGGCGGTCGACCTTCTGTACGCGTTTGGCGAGCGGCATTTTAAGGAGGAGCGGTTGGACCGAGCAATAGAGTATTTCGACGAAGTGATACGACGCGACCCCGATCACCTGCTCGCCTTGGTGCGGCGCGGCGATGCCTATTATGAGAAGGGCCAGCTCGACCGGGCGATCCACGATTACGATCAAGCCAACAGGCTCGATCCTCAATCTGCAGATGTCTTCAGCAAACGAGGTGTTGCGAAACTGGGGAGGCGCAACTATGACGCGGCCCTTCACGATTTAGATAAGGCTACCTCTCTCTCTCCGAATGACGCTGAAGTCAACTATTACCGCGGCTTGGCGCACTACCGAAAGGCGGCGTACGACTTGGCGATTGAGTATTACAGCGCCGCGATCAACCGTGTTCCAGATTATAAATCAGCTCTAGCCGCTCGTGGCGGAGCCTATCTTGCAAAGGCGGACTACGACCGTGCCATTCAGGATTTAGATCGCGTGCTTCGCCTCGAGCCAACAAATGCGGCAGCATGGAACAACCGCTGTTGGGCGCGTGCGCTCGTCGGACAACTCGAGAGCGCCATAGCGGATTGCAACGAGTCGCTCCGGTTGCGCGCTGATGACGCAAATACGCTCGATAGCCGTGGCTTCGCCTATTTCAAGATGGGCGAATTCGATAAAGCCATTGCGGACTACGACGCCGCCTTGGAGCGTGTCCCCGATCTGGCGGAGTCGCTCTACGGCCGCGGCTTGGCAAAGCTGAAGAAAGGTGACCTTGATGGCGGAAACGCCGACATCGCAGCGGGGAAGGCCATAGAACCGGCGCTTGACCAAGTTTTTGCGAAATATGGCCTGAGGGCTCGGTGATCGCGCGAGGTTGGCGTCTACCTCGGCTCGGCCGACTTCTTCCGGATCGGCGATATCCTGGCCGCAGCCGAGCCATCGCGCGAGGAAGTGAAACGCAAGCGCGCCCAATGCCTTAAGCGCACCGGTTGACGGCGAGACGGGGTCAGAC
>JBAPMW010000984.1:0-4114 GCA_049278815.1 Hyphomicrobiaceae bacterium | reverse complement strand
GCTCTGGGTGGCGACACCTTCTGGGCGACCACCGCCGAGGTGCGCTTCCCGTTCCCCTTCATTCCTGAGGATCTCGGCATGAGCGGTGCCGTCTTCGTGGACGCCGGCTCGCTGTTCGGTGCTGGTGCCTTTGCGAAGGGCCTCAACACCGAATGCGTCGGGGGAGACACGACCAAGGGTATCTGTCTAGCCGACGAATCATCCATCCGGGCATCGGCCGGATTCAGCCTCATATGGAACTCGCCCTTGGGGCCGCTGCGGCTCGACATCGCCAAGGCGTTCTTGAAGCAGTCCTTCGACGACGAGCAGCTGATCCGCTTCGGCGCCTCCACCAAGTTCTGAGGGGCGCCGCAGAGAAGACGGCCCGATCCGATCGGTGCTATAGCCTGGGGCCGTCGCGGCAGTGCCGAGACGGCCCTTTCCTTTCCGGTCCTGTGCAAGGTGGCTTGATGGAGCATCCTGGGTTCTTCGAACGCGTCGCCCCCATTCCGCTGGGCGTGCTGGCGGAGAAGCTCGGCGCGCAACTCGGCGCAGGCGCCGACCCTGCGGAATCGATCCACAACGTGAAACCGCTGGCGGAGGCCGTGCGGGGCGAGCTCTCGTTCTTCGAGAACCGCAAGTACGTGAGCCAGCTGGAGAGCACGCGCGCTTCGGCGTGCCTGGTGGCGCCGGTCTATGCGGGGCGGGTGGCGCAGGGAACGGCGCCGTTGCTCGTCGCGGCGCCGTACCGTGCCTTCGCCCAGGCGCTGGCCCTGTTCTATCCGGAGGCGGCGATCCCCAAGACCGCCATGACGTCGGCCGGCGATCCGCCCGTGCATCCGAGCGCGGTCATCGAGGACAATGTGCGTATCGAGCGAGGCGCCATCGTCGGCCGCGAGGCGCAGATCGGGCGCGGCACGGTGCTGGCGGCTGGCGCTGTGGTGGGCTATCGCGTCGCCATCGGCCGCGACTGCTACATCGGCCCCGGCGCCAGCGTCACGCACGCGCTCATCGGCGACCGCGTGCTCCTGCATGCCGGCGTGCGCATCGGCCAGGACGGTTTCGGCTTTGCCATGGGCCCCAGGGGCCACCTCAAGGTGCCGCAGGTGGGCCGGGTGATCATCCAGAACGACGTGGAGATCGGCGCCAACAGCTGCGTCGACCGCGGCGCGCTCGGCGATACGGTGATCGGCGAGGGCACCAAGATCGACAACCTGGTGCAGGTCGCCCACAACGTGACGATCGGCCGGCATTGCGTGATTGTCGCCTACGTCGGTATCTCGGGCTCCACCCAGATCGGCGACTTCGTGGTGATGGGCGGCCAGTCCGGCGCCGTCGGCCACATCAAGATCGGCACCGGGGCGCAGCTCGCGGGCTGGTCGCACGCAACGCACGACATTCCGGCGGGCGCGCGCTACGGCGGCACGCCGGCCGTGCCGATGATCGAGTACGGCCGGCAAATCGCCGTGCTGAAGCGCTGGGGCCGGCGGCACGGCGGAGGGGAGAACAACGGCTGAGGCAAGGAGTGGATACGGGGGCTGGCGCGGACACGGCCCAGCGTTCGATCCGGGAAGCCGCGACCGGAGCGGCACCTGCGTCACTCGATCCCGAGGCCTGCCTGACAGCTAAGCAGGTTCCCTTCGCGGGCCCAACGCAGGCACGGCAGCCTGCTATACTCCGGAAGCTGACGGACGCACACTGGAGCAAGTGTGCGCAGATCCGGTCATGGACCGTTGCCGGCCGGCTCACGGCGCCAACGCGAAGCGCTGTCTGTTCTCACCGTGGAGAGCCTTTTGTCTGGAAAGAGGAGATGGGCGATACTCGCAGTAGCCGACCTGCGTCGTTGCCAGTCAGAAGCCAGAGCGCACCGTCTGGCCCTTGCCGAACATCGCGAATGCGCTCATTGAGTTCGCGCAGCAGGCGCTCTTCGCTCACCACGCCCCCCTCGTCGTCGAGTTCAAGGCGTACCAACATCCGGCCGGCGAGGGCGCCGATGAACAGGTTATTCCTCCAAAGCGGGAACAGCTTTCCCGTGTAGAAGGCCATCCCGGACGGTGCAATGGACGGCTCCCAGTGTTTGACGGGCTGCTCCATTCCCTCCCGGTGAGTACCGCTGTGGATCTTGGTGCCGTCATAGCCTGTGCCGTAGCCGATGACCGGCCAACCGTAGTTCTTGCCGGGTTCGACGATATTGATCTCGTCACCCCCGCGCCGCCCATGCTCGTGAGACCACAGTTTGCCGGTGCCGGGGTGAATGGCAAGTCCCTGCGGATTGCGATGGCCGTAGCTCCAGATTTCCGGTAGCGCGTCCGGCCGGTTCCGGAAAGGATTGTCCGACGGCGCGAAACCGTCGGGGTCGATACGAACGACCTTCCCGAGATGGCTCCGCAGGTTCTGCGCCTCGGGCCAATGGTCAAATTCGCCGACCGTCACGAACAGGTTTCCATCGGACGCTTGCACCAGGCGGCAGCCGAAGCTCACCTCAACCCCCGCCGGTCCCTTGGCACGGAATATCGTTCGCAACTGGTCAAGTCGCGGACGCTGCCCGTCGACAAGCCTTGCTCTCGCGACCGCAGTCCGGCCACCACCGTCAACAGGTTCGACATAGCAGAAATAGATGGTTTGATTGTGCGCATAGCCACGATCGAGGGCCACATCGAGCAATCCCGGCGAACGGTCGGCGATTGCATGGACGGCGGGAACGCCCTCGACTGGCGGCGACAAGACGCCCTCTGGCGACACAATGCGGAGGCGCCCCGGCCGCTCGCTGACAAGGATGCGACCACCGGAGAGGAATGCCAGACTCCACGGCTGCTCCAATCCAACCGCCTTCGTCTCCACGACGACCTCGCCGGAGGCGGTCCCGAATGTCTGCTGAGCATAGGTGCTTGCATAGCCTGCAGAAAGAGCCAAGCAGGCGACTGTTACGATCCAACGAGCGTGCACCCGTCCACTGTCCAGCGTTGACATGCACATCCCCAGATTGACCGGCTTCGAGCACGCATGCAGAAAGCCAAGTAAGTGCAGCAAGAGTTTGTTCGGCTCCGGGTTATGATTCACCGTGCAATGGGCGCCTCCGACAGCAAGGCACTGAGAGCGGACGCGCGGCACTCCGGCTCACGTGTTGGTCTGATTGGGAAATTCTGTTTCGCGTCGCGATCCGCGACCCTGGCGGACCGGCGATGGCGCGGGTCCGACCCCAGGGCACACTTTGCGTGCGATTCCGCCCGCGTGGGGCGGTGCTCGCATTGGGCGGCGCGGCAGTCAGTGTGGACGGCGAGCGTGTGCCGGCGGCCTTGTGGCCGGCATGCGAATGGCAAGGCGAAGGAAGGTTGCGACCAGCACCCCCGCTGCGCGCGCCGCCGTCGCGAGGTCCCCGGATACCTTGGAGACGCCTCCAGTGCGCCTCCTCTGCCCGACAGGCACCTCGACGCTGCGCAGCCCCGCAGCCGCGGCGCGCATCTGCATCTCCAGGTTCCAGCCGAACGTCTCCTCGCGCATGCCGAGCCGTTCGAGCGCGTCGCGCCGGATCGCGCGAAACGGCGACATGTCCGTGAAGCGCACGCCATAGCGGATGCGGATCAGCAGCCCGGCGAGATGCCCGGCGAGGACCTGGGCCGGCGCCAGGCTGCCCGGCTCGCGCGGGCCGCGGAGGCGCGAGCCCAACACGAAGTCGGCCTGGCCCTGCTCGATGGGTGCGAGCACGGCCGGGATCATCTCCGGCCGGTCGCTGCCGTCGCCGTCGAGGAAGAGCACGACGGTGGCGGAAGGGCTGATCGCCGCAATGCCGGCCAGCATCGCCCGGCCGTAGCCCCGGCGCCGCTCGACGACGATGCGGGCGCCCGCCTCCGACGCCCGCGCAACCGTGCGGTCGGCAGACCCGCCATCGACCACGATCACCTCGCCGACACCATGGGTGCGCACCGCTGCAACGCAGGGACCGATCGCAGTCTCCTCGTCGAGGCAGGGGATGATGACAGAGACCGCCGAGCGAGCGAACGGCCGGGGCGTGCTTGCATCGGTTGCCGGGCCGGTCATGACGCTAGGGCCCTTTCCAGTTGATGTGGATCGGAGCCCTGTCGCTGGGGTAGGCCGCGCCCCGGGTCGCAGACGCCGACATGTCCCCCTCCCCCTT